>CAXTRL010000454.1:0-2809 GCA_964246575.1 uncultured Armatimonadales bacterium | reverse complement strand
CCGCTCCAAAGCCCGGCAAACAGCATATCCCGAAAGTTGGAAAACTGCAAGTCCAGCAGGCCGAAGATCATCAGCGACCCGACAATCAGCATTCCGGCAATCGCCAGCGACTTGATTTCCAGGTCGGCGCCCTCCGAGCGGACGGTACGGGCTGCATAGATTAAAATCGCCGAAACCATCATCCAGAACGCCAGAAACCCAAAGGTGCCGACCCGCATCCAGACCCAAAGCACTTGGTTATGGGTCATAATGTCCCACCACTCGTAGTCGGCGCTGATGTCGGCGATAGGGACCGCATGGAGCATGTGCTTTCCGTAGCCGTAGCCGAGCGGGGCCGAGCGGATCGTCGCCATCAGGTCCGCGTTTTCCGCGTCCCGGTAGGCATTAGACGACGCATCGCGCGGGTCAGGCGTGAACTGGGAATTGATGGCGCGGGCCGGTTGGGCGAGAATGCTGTCGCTGTTCTTGAACGCCTGGTAGTATCCCGCAAATGCAATCGCGCCGGCGGCGGCCAGCAGCCCGATCAAGCGCCGACGCGCCGGCAGCGCTTGGTATGCCGCCAGCGCCAGCACGGGAACAACGACAACAAACGCCGCCGTTCCTGCCCGGCGGTTGCAGGCCAGGCTGCCTAAAACGACAAACGGCAGCAGCGCCAGCATGACCCGGCGCAGCTTTGGGTAAGTGCGGCACACCGAAAACGACAGCAGCAGGGCCACAAACGCGTCAAAAAAGAACGCTTCTTCATGGCTGCCGACGCCCTGATCCGGCAGGGGCAGGCCGTGCAGGGTGACATAATGCCGGAACGTATACAAAATGCCCTTTAGGCCGATGCACAAAACTACGACCCACAGCAGCGCCGTGATCTGCGCCCGGTCCCGGATCATGTTGTACGCCATCAAGTACGCCAGCCCAAAATAGAACTGAGAGCGGATCTCCTGAAGCGAGACCTTAAAATCGCCCCCCGTTGCCATGCCGTTGACCCAGGCGGCGGCGACAAACGCCATGTAAACCGCAACCGGCCAGATCAGCGGTCCCGCCCGAAAGCTCGCCGTCCGCGTGTACGCCGACCGGATCAGGGCGCAGAGGCCGGCGACCAGCAGCAGCACTTCCAGCAGGTTCAGCGGGACCGCCTTGAAGTTCAAGTGTCCGTACACCTGAAAAATGGAGTTGATGTTCCAAAAAATTGGAACACGGTCCGTCAGCGAGTCGGCGTAGGCCCCGCCGCCTGGCCCGGCAAGGAGGGACAGCTCAAACAGGGTGGTGGCCGCAAAAATGAAATATAATGTGACCTGGGGGAACCGCCAAATCAGGACCGGCACCAGCAGCGCCACCAGCAGCACAAGCGGCGGAAAGATGCTGCCCATGCCGGCAAAAGCGGCAGCGACCAAAGCCGCCAGCAGCGCCCCGCCTGCGAGAAACTTTTTGGTGCGCCGCTGCGCCGCCTGGGCGTAGTCGTCTGCCGTCGGCAGGCGCGAACCGATTTCTGCGGCTTCCGGCTCGTCCAGCGAAGGCTTGTTTTGGAGTAGTTGGCTCATAAAATGAAATCAGAAAAGTGGCGGGCACGCAATGAAGACCCATGCAATGAACTGCATGGCTGAAGGGCGCTTCGCGCCGATTGGAACAAACCGGAACGGTATACGCAGTAATGCCAAAGGCATACTGTCCTGCGGACAGAAGAATATATAGTGGCTGGCTTCTGTTTTGTCCGCGTCGGGTGCAGTTGCGCCAGGACAACCAGCCGAAGGCTCTTCAGCCACGGAATTTATTCCGTGGTACTTCTCCGTGGCCTCTTCAATCCATGGTCTTTTATTTTACTTCCGCACCGGCACTCGTACCAGGGTGATGGACTGCGGCGGCAGCGTCAGCGACGGCTTCAGCGGCAGCGGCAGCGGCAGCGGCAGCGGCGGGAATGCGGCGATCCTGCCAGGATTATCGGCGGCAACGCGCCACATCTTCACCGGCCCGCCCGGCGTCAGCCCATGCAGGGCCAGCGGCGCAGTAATAGTTGCTTTCGCCATTTTGTTGACAAAAATCAGTGTTAAATCTCCCGTGCGGCTGTCCGTCGCGGCATAGCACGACAGTTTACTAGGATCGGCGCTTGACGCCGCGCAGGCCACATCGCCAAAGCCGTGTCCGGCCCCATCGGCGTTCCGGTACAGCTTAAAGGCCAGATAAGTAAAGCAATTTTTGACGGGACACGCCCAGTAATTCGCCAGATAAATGTTTTCGCGCCCGAAAATCCCCAGCGCGTCGGCGGTGGCGATGCCGCCGCTGATGTCCTGGTCGGCCCCAAAGCTCCACTCGGTAATGCCGATGCGGGTGCCGGGGTAGCCCTCAGAAATCCAGGTTTTGAGGCGCGGGATCAGCATAATCGGCTGGCCGATCCAGCTTTCGTCGCTGTACGCCGGGTCCCAAAGCGAGCGCGTGGAGCGCTCCCGCAGCGCCCGCGTGGCCTTGTCGGCTTGCGGGCTGTACAGGCCGCTGCCCTGCGGGTAGTAATGGACATCCAGAACATCCAGCGTCCGCGTCTTCGCCTGCACGTCGTGCGCATGGACCCCTTTCAGGAACCACAGCAGGAACGGGTCGCCGCCGTGTGCTTCGCGGTCGGCAAAGGTGTGGAAATTGTCGTCGCCCCGGTCAAGCGCCGAATAATTGTACCCGGTCCAGCCCCACGACACCGGGCCGGTGACATACGCCGATGGGTCTACGGCTTTAACGGCGGAAGCGTAGTCCAGGAAGTTGTGCAGCATGTCGTCGTAGCCCATGCGGGCCGGATGAACGTCGGTATGCGTCACGTCCCAAATGTCCG
>CAXTRL010000453.1:0-2826 GCA_964246575.1 uncultured Armatimonadales bacterium | reverse complement strand
ACCGTTACCGCCAGTTTTTGCGGACCCGCTTTCACGGCAGCATTCGGGCGCTGGATACGGCCTACAACCAGGAAGACGAAGATTTTCTCACGGTCTTTCCGCCGTTCGAGCAGCCGGCCGCCCACACCTGGACGCCGGGAACCGGCGCAAAAAGCGCCGATTGGAAAGCGTTCCAGGCAACCCTGCCCCCTCATTATTTTGTGGTCGTCGGCGCGGACCCGCTGTACCAGCGCTGGCTGCATCAGGAAGCCGAGCCGGACTTGAAAACGCTGAACGCGGCCTGGGGAACACATCTGGCCTCTTACGGCGGCATTCACTTAGCCGCAACGCCGGAAGGCAACTTCAAAGAGCGCAAAGATTGGGAAACTTTCGTCCGCACCGAGCTTCCGTTCCGCGACATTCACGTTGACCCGTCGGCTCTACCTGCTTACCAGGCGTTTCTGACGGGCCAGTATAAAGGCGGCGTGGCGCGTTACAACCGGAAGTACGACGCACAGGCGTCGTCGTTCAGCGCAATTTCTTTGCCGGACCCGGAAACGCTTCCGGCATCAGGGCCGCCCCTGCTGGACTGGATCGCGTTTCTGCGGGTCGTCCCCGCGAGTGCGCTGTCTGCCGACACGCCGGAAAGTCGCTGGCACGGTTCCAGCATGGCGCAGGCCGTTCTAGCCTCCGACTGGGCCTATGTGCAGGCAAGCACCGGGGCGCTGCGGCGAGACTACATGTTCCGCAATTACCGGCTGGTGTTGCAGTATGTTTTCCTGCACGGCAGCGCGGTTTCGGTAACCGTGATTTATTGTTTTCTGATGATTTTGACCACACTGATCGTCAATCCCCTTTGCGCGTACGCACTTTCGCGGTATAATCTGTCTTACGGAAACGCCGTGCTGCTGTTTTTGCTGGCAACCATGTCGTTTCCCGGCGAGATTTCGCTGATCCAGAACTTTCTGCTCTTGAAGCAGCTTGGCCTGCTGAACACCTACGCCGCGCTGATTTTGCCGGGCGCGGCCAGCGGCTACTCGATTTTTCTGTTGAAAGGCTTCTTTGACAGCCTGCCGCGCGAGCTGTACGAAGCGGGAACTTTGGACGGCGCGGGCGAGCTTCGCATGTTCTGGACCATCACGCTGCCCCTGAGCCGCCCAATCTTTGCGGTGATTGGCCTCGGCGCATTTTCGGCGGCTTACGGCGGCTTTTTGTATGCGATGACCATTTGCCAAGACCACAAGATGTGGACGATCATGGTCTGGCTGTACGAGCTTCAGTCCAGCGGTGCGCCGATGTATGTGATGATGGCGGCCTTGACTTTAGCCGCTCTGCCGACCCTGCTGGTGTTCGTGCTGACCCAAAACGTGATTATGAAGGGCATCATCCTGCCCAGTTTCAAGTAACTACGGATCAATCTCCACGGAATAAATTCCGTGGCTGAGTAGCCTGCGGCTGATACGAAGTAATGCCGCAGGCATATCGTCCTGCGGACGAAAGACAACGCAAGCACCCGGCGCGAAGCGCCCTTCAGCCACGGAATTTATTCCGTGGAAAACTAAGCCTATGTTCATGCCAGATGACTCCGACTACACTTCCGATTTTAATGCCGTTCGCGCCGCCCATTTGGACCAGCACGGCCTCGCAATTGCCTACATCAAGAAGCGGGTGGGGCTGGGAACCGAGTACGCCAACGAAGTCGCCCGCGCCGTGCTGTCGGACGAAGGCGGCTATTACCAGCTTGCGGAGATGCCGGAAGAATTTGCCGGAGCGCTCGGCACGGGCGTGTCGCACCGCTTGATCGCGCCGTCGGAAGCGGGAACGCTGCTGGCCGGGATGCAGGCATTTGTCGAGGGGCTTTTATCGGGAACGCAGGCTGTCCATTCCGCGTCGCTGTATGCGCTGTACGCCGGCGGCAGCCTGCGGACCCGCCGCAAGCTGTTTGTGCTGGATCAGAAGCCGGGCGAGCCGCCGTTCTTCCACGGCCAGTGGCAGCCGGGAACGCTGCCTCGCTTTTTGAAGCTGCGCCTCGACTGCGGCCCTCTGCCCCCGCCGCCTGCGCTCGGCCTCACGGAAGGCGTCTCGTTTCTGCTCGCCCCCCAGCACCGCGACGACGGCCACGCCCTGCTCGCCACGCTGTCCCGCACCCCCAGCACCCAAGACCTCAGCGCCCCCAAAGCACCCGCGATGATGCACTAATCTTCAACTTTCGGATGTCTTTATCAAAGTAAACTTTAATAACGAGGCAGTCCGGGCTGCGCTTAGTCTTCCGGGCGTGTGCTTGCTTCGGCGTGCGTCCAGGCGGCTTCGACGGCTTGCCAGCGCGTGTTGGAGAGCGTTTCGGGAGCAGGCGTCCGGCTCAGGGCGCTGAGCCGGAAGTGCAGGGTTTGCAGGAACGGCAGGGACGACCGGCACTGCGGGCAGCCTTTAATGTGGAGCGCGGTATACCAGCGGGCAATTCCCGTCAGCCTGCCGTCAACCCAGGCAGAGACCAGGGTTTCCATGTGCCGGCAGGGTTTGACGTTGTTTGGGTCGAGCTTGTGCATCACAAATGTCCTTAAAATATTTTTAAAAGAGGTTAGCGCAGGTAGCCGCGCCGGCGGGCGAAGTCCTGCAATAAGTCGTGCATCTTCATTCGTGCCCGTGCCAGACGGGAGCGGACGGTGCCGATGGGGATGCCGAGCGCAACAGCGGTTTCCTCGTAGCTGAGGCCCTCAATGTCGGACAAGATCAGGCAGACGCGCAGGCTGTCCGAAAGCATGGCGAGGGCTTGTTCCAGCTCTTCATCGAGTGTCCGGGCCATGAGATCGGTTCCGGGAACATCGGCAGGCGCGGCATGGGTCTGGG
>CAXTRL010000452.1:0-2835 GCA_964246575.1 uncultured Armatimonadales bacterium | reverse complement strand
TGAACTTCCCCGACGAAGTGTATCAGCACATTGAAGAATACCGCCACCAGAAGACAGGGGCGTGACTCCACGGTTAAGTTTGGCCCGGCACTTTTAGTGCCGGGTTTTTTGCTGTCAGGCGAAATGCTCAAACGAACCTCTGCTGCGGGCGAGAGTTGGCACGATTTTTGCATGGTAAGTAGCGTGAGTATGGTAAAATATCAGCACTCGCCGGAACCACGCCGTATTACCCTGTGACCGATTGGAGCTTTATGGACAGCTTGACCGCCCCAAAACCCCACCTGACAATTCAGCCGACCGCCGGCTGGCAGGCGATCAACCTGCGCGAGCTGTGGCAGTTCCGGGACCTATTGACGACGCTTGCCCAGCGCGATGTCAAGCTGCGCTACCGGCAGACGGCGCTTGGCGTCGTGTGGGTCATTTTGCAGCCGCTCATCTCGGCGGGGATCTTTTCGTTTGTGTTCGGCAAAGTTGCCAATCTGCCCCCGCCGCATGGCGTCCCGTACTTTGTGTTTTCCTATGCCGGGCTGCTGGCCTGGAATGTGTTCGCCAATACTCTCAACAAGACGAGCAGTTGCCTGCTGGCAAACTCCAACTTGGTGTCCAAAGTTTATTTTCCCCGGATGGCCCTGCCGCTGTCGACGGTGTTTTCGACGCTCATTGACTTCGGGGTGGCGCTTTCAATGATGATCGTGCTGATGATCATCAACCATGTTGTTCCTACCCTAGCTGTGCTGCTGCTGCCGGTGTGGCTGCTGTTCATTCTTCTGCTGGCAATGGGTGTCGGCATGTATACGTCGGCGCTGATGGTGTCCTACCGGGACGTGCAGTTTATTCTGCCGGTCATGACGCAATTTCTTCTGTATGGATCGCCGGTGGCTTATATGCTTTCCTACGCGCTGACCAAAATCCCGCCTGGCTTACGCTCGTTTTACTTGTTGAATCCGTTGACGGGACTTTTGGAAGCGTTTCGCTGGTCCCTGATCGGTCATCAGCCCCTTCTCGTCGGTCCAGTAGTTTACGGTGCCGCCGTCTCGGTCGTTGTTTTTGTGCTGGGAGCATTCTCGTTTAAGAAGATGGAGCGAAAGTTCGCAGATGTTATTTAGAAGCCGGATTTTCGCAGCTTCTGCCGCTCTGCCTTTCTTATGATTCACACTGACTTCAAGCAAGCAGACTTCAAGCAAAATGACCGCCGGAAGGCTGCGCTGATCACGGGCATCGCGGGGCAGGACGGCTGCCTTTTGGCGGAGCTGCTGCTTGCCAAGAATTATGTCGTCTACGGCACTGTCCGCAACTTATCGTTTGACGGCCTGAGCCGGATCAGCCATCTGCGCGACCAGGTGCATCTGGTTGCCGGAGACCTGCTGGACCAGAACTCCCTGGTGCTCATGCTGGAAGAATCCCAGCCGGACGAAGTCTACAATCTGGCCGCGCATTCGTTCGTTCCCGCTTCCTGGAAAGAGCCGGTCCAGTCAGGCGAGTTCAGCGGCCTCGGCGTGACCCGGCTGCTGGAAGCCATTCGGCTGGTCAACCCGGCCATTCGGTTCTTTCAAGCGTCGTCTTCCGAGCTGTTCGGCAAGCCGCAGGAAGTGCCGCAGCGGGAAACGACGCTGCTGCACCCGCGCTCTCCTTACGGCGTGGCAAAGATGTATGCGTACTGGATGACGGTCAACTACCGGGAAAACTATGGCCTCTACGCCTGTTCCGGGATTTTATACAACCACGAAAGCGAGCGGCGCGGGCTGGAGTTCGTCACGCGCAAGATCACCCATGGAGCCGCGCGGATCAAGCTGGGGCTGGCCCCAAGCCTGTCTTTGGGGAGCCTGGACGCCAAGCGTGACTGGGGCTATGCCAGAGATTATGTGGAAGCCATGTGGCTAATGCTTCAGCAGGATGCGCCCGATGATTATGTGATCGCGACGGGGGAAACTCATTCGGTGGAAGAGTTTGTTGCGGAAGCGTTCGGCTGCGTTGGGCTGGACTGGCGCGATTACGTTCAGACTGATCCGGCCTTTGTGCGTCCTGCGGAAACGTCTCAGCTTGTGGGCGATCCGTCGAAGATCCGGTTGGCGCTCGGCTGGACGCCGAAAACAAGCTTTCAGCAGCTCGTGCATCTGATGGTGCAGGCCGATTTACAAAGCCTTTCCTCTTCGCCGGATTATCTGGCTTTGCAGGATCATTTGGCTTCGCCGCGCGATTTGTCGTGAGCGCATTGCTGCCGACAGCAAACGAAAAGCCGACAGCAAACACGAAAAAAGGAAGATTGTGGATGTCATCTCAAGTTCTTGCCGCTTCGGACATCACGACGAGCGTCTTTTCTGATGCCGCCGTGCGCGATGTTGCCGTTTCCGTGCGCGGCCTGTCTAAATCGTATTCTATCGCCAAAAACTCCGTTCAGCACTCCACTATTGGTGAAGCGCTGGTGCATAAGCTTAGAAATCCGCTTGCCAAAGCTGAGCGCGAGACTTTTTGGGCCTTGAACGACGTCAACTTCGACATCCAAAAAGGCGACGTGGTCGGCATTATCGGCAGGAACGGCGCAGGCAAAAGCACGCTCTTAAAGATTTTGTCGCGCATCACAGCTCCCACTAAAGGCAAAATTGACTTGTATGGCCGCGTCGGCAGCCTCTTGGAAGTAGGGACCGGCTTCCACCCGGAGCTGACGGGCCGGGAAAACATCTCCCTCAACGGCGCGATCTTGGGAATGCAAAAAAACGAAATCGCCCGGCAGTTCGACGCCATCGTAGACTTTTCGGGAACCGAGCAGTTTTTGGACACGCCGGTCAAGCGCTACTCGTCCGGCATGTACGTCCGCCTCGCGTTCGCCGTCGCCGC
>CAXTRL010000451.1:0-2841 GCA_964246575.1 uncultured Armatimonadales bacterium | reverse complement strand
CGCCAGCCTGGCTCGGATGCGGCATTAGTGGACGCAGGCCGTTACGTCCTAGAAAGCGTGGAGCCTTCCCATGCCCTCTGGTGCCGCTGAAGCATTCGGCTCACTCACGGACACCGCTGCCGTGCCGCTGCTGCCGCCGGAAACGGTGTGTTCCTGGGGCAGCACGGTTGTTGTGGCCCCCCACCCCGACGACGAATCGCTGGGCTGCGGCGGGGCCATTGCCCTGCTGTCCGCATATGATGTTCCCGTCCATGTGCTGTTTATCTCCGACGGCACGAAATCCCACCCGACTTCCCAAAAGTACCCTCCGGCACGCCTGCGCGATCTGCGCGAAAGCGAGGCGCGGGAAGCGCTGGCCCGGCTTGGGGTGCCTGCTGCCGCGTCGGCGTTTCTGCGCCTGCCGGACGGCGCGGTACCCAGTGACAGCGCTATTGGGTTTGCCGAAGCCGTGCGCGGGTGCCGCGCTTACTTAGAAGATGTCACGCCGCAGACAATTTTGCTGCCCTGGCGGCGCGACCCGCACCCCGACCACCGCGCGACGAGCCAAATCATACAGGCGGCGCTCGCCGAGTTGACCAACAAGCCTCGTGTTCTGGAATATCCCGTCTGGGCCTGGGAGCGGGCCGCGCCGGAAGATCTGCCCCAGCCGCACGAAACGGCAGCGTTTCGGCTGGATATTGGGAGCGTGGCCGTCGTCAAGCGTCAGGCTATCGCCGCGCATGTGTCCCAAGTAACGCATCTCATTGACGATGACCCGTTAGGGTTCTGGCTGTCCCCGGAAGTGCTGGCGCATTTTGAGCGGCCCTGGGAAGTCTATTTGGAGGTCTTGTCATGGTGAACGAAAGAAATTTATGGTAAACATCGCCCAGCCGAACACGCTGAAGCCGGACTATTTTGACGATGTGTACGCGGCGAACGCCGACCCGTGGGGCTTTGAGACCAAGCCTTATGAGCAGGCGAAATACGCCGACACATTGGCGTCTTTGCCGCGTGACCATTACGAGAATGTCTTTGAAATCGGCTGCTCTTTGGGCGTTCTGACCGCGATGCTTGCCCCGCGCTGCGACCGGCTGCTGGCCGTAGACGGCGCGGAAGCACCGCTGATCCGGGCGAGGGAACTATGCTCCTCTCTGCCGCAGGTGACGTTGGCCCAGATGCAGGTGCCGGATCAGTTTCCAGACGCCCAGTTTGACTTGATTTTGGTGTCGGAAGTCGGCTACTACTGGTCACCGGACGATCTTGCACGGGCGCAGCAGGAAATTGTGGCGCACCTGACGCCGGGCGGCCAGCTTATGCTGGTGCATTGGACGCCGCCGGTGCATGACTACCCGCTGACGGGCGATGAGGTCCACGAGGCGTTCCTGAAGATGGATGGCTTGAAGCATTTGCACGGCCACCGGGAAGAAACCTACCGGCTGGATGTGCTGGAAAAGGTATAAATTAGGTCTGCCCCTACAAGTGACGAGAACAGGCAAGAAGGCGGCGTAGCTCAGGCAGAGCCTGCGTCATTTCAATCAACGGCCAGCGCTGTGCCCAAAGGCCGTGGGGCTGCCCATGGTGTTCCATAACATTCGCCCACAGTGTGCCGAAGGGCTGCTGCGGGCAGGAAATGCCGTCTCGAAGCAGCCGGGCAGGAACAGCCAAGTTATCGGCAAGCGCAAAAACGTCGGATGATCCGGCGTCTTTGGCGGAGCGCAGGCGGCGTCTGGCCCGAAGCCGCGCAGCGACGGCGGCCGGCTGCTGAACCCAGTGCGCTTGCCCCAGCCGGCCCATTTCACCCCATTCCCGAAGCTGCGATGCCAAGCCAAGCGGCGTGCGCCCGCGCTGGCGCGGAGACGTGCTGACCCGAACATGAGGCGAATGACGAATGCGGGCATCTACGCGGCGCAGGGCGTCTTCCAGCGCGGCATCTTCCAAGCACGGTAGGGGAGGCAAGCCGCCAACGGCAAAATAGGCTTCTGCGGTGATGCCCAGGCTGCTCCCAAAAAATTGCGAATGGCGCGGCCAGGGGTCGGCGGTGTCCGGGTCAATCAGATGCTCCAAACGCGCCAGGCCGCGCTGATAGGCGGTGTCTCGCAGCGAATACAGCCGCGCGTCCCGGTCTTCACCCGGCTGCCGCTCCACCCGGATGCGCCCGCCCACGGCATCCGCGCCTTCCGCGATTGCTTGGAGCATTTGCGCGAGCCAGTCTGGGGCAACGCGCGTGTCGCCGTCGGTGGAAGCAATCACGCCGCGCCCTTGACCACATGCCAGCAAGCGGCGGCAGGCTTGGTCCATCAGCAGACGACGCGCCTTGCCGACATGGGCGACGCTTGGCGGCAGGGACACTTCGGCGACATGCAGCGTGATTGGGGTCCGGCGGGCAAAGCCGCGAACGGCTTCCGCCGTGCTATCGGTGCAGTTGTTTGCCAGCACCAGCACTTCCCAAAAGTCCGGGTCAAGCACGTTCCCGCGCAAGTCCACTTGCTGCGCCAGAGAGTCCAGCGTCTTTGAAACGCCTTCAGCTTCATTGCGGACCGGGATAATAACGGAAAGCTTGAGGTGCGTTTTAGGAGGCGGCAGGGAAAGCGCCCACCGCGAAAAATCAGCCGGCAGAAAATCTGCCTGGCTGTGCAAAGTCGTCGTCACAGGCAGGAAAAGCACTTTCTAAGTGAAGTCACGCGGATCGCCACTGGATAAACGCGAACAGGCGGTTCCTTTATTATACCCCAAGTGGATTAGCTTCTGGAAAGACTTTCGCTTCCAGGCTCAGGCGGCCCGCTTCCGGGTATAAAATGCGCTCCGGGTGACGCCACCAACCTGGCGTGTCCAAGATGGCCGAGGCGAACGTGCCTTGCGCCG
>CAXTRL010000450.1:0-2867 GCA_964246575.1 uncultured Armatimonadales bacterium | reverse complement strand
GGAAAAAGCCGCCGGCAAACTGGTCATACATGCCGCCGTCCGCCATGCCGTGCAGAGTCTTTTCGGCGATCTCGCGCAGCGCCGGGTCCTGGGTGCGGGCATATTCTTCCAGCACCAGGCGCAGGGCGTCAGGGTGGGGGAACTTGGGCTGGCTGCCAAAGCCGCCGAATTGCGGGTCAAAATGGCCTTGAATGGACTTCAGCACGTTCGCGGTCGTGCTAGGGTCCAACTCCAATGGCGTCAGCACCTCCGACTTCGTCCGCTGCTCGCGCATCTCGGCGGCCTGCTCCGCAATCTGGTCCCGTTGAGTAGCGTAGACATCTGCCATGTAGTCCAACAGGCCAGCCATGCGGACGGGGTCTACATACGTTTCGCCGTACAGCGTGTCGCCATCCGGGGTCAGAAACGCCGTAGTCGGCCAGCCGCCCATGTTGTAGCGGGCATTGATGTCTGGGCGGCGGTCGTTGTCCACTTTGATTGGAATAAAGTTTTGCGCGATGCGCTCCTGCACCGCCGAGTCGCTGTACGTCCCCGTATGCACCGGATCGCCGGGGATGCCGGTGTCCATGACATGACACCAGTGGCACCAGACTGCGCCGATGTCCAGCAGAACGGGCTTGTCCTGCGCTTTGGCCTCGGCAAAGGCGTCTTCGCCCCATTCGCGCCAGGGAATTGCGTTGTGATTGCTCATAAGGGAAGTGTACCCAGAAGTTGCAGTCGCTAGAAGTCACAATAGTCTCTTGTGCCGGTCATCTCCGTCCATCGTGCAGACAGCAAACGAGCATACAGCAAAGGCGGCAGCCCATAAGACCCAAGTGCAAATCCGTCGTTGACTTCCACCAGCAAAGTACGACCCTGATCATCAATACCGAAATCCAGCGCACAGCCTCGCGGTTTTTCTGCCCAGCTTGCGACGGCTCTTTCAATAGCGGCAGCATCAAACGACCTGCGCCAGTTTCCTTTGTAGGGCCGAACGTCCAGTATTTTACCGTATCGCACGAAACAGCGCCATTCGCGAACAAAGTTGACGGGTTCGGAGCACCAAACAGCGGTGTCGCCGGAAGGATCGCCGCAGCCGACCAAATCTCCTATCTGCCTCACAAGCACCCCCGTAAACTTTTTTGAGTCGTCCTGCGGTTTGACAAAGACAGGCCATAGCTCTGGATTGGAGGCAATCCGGTCGATAGTGGATGTCCATAGCTTTCGTCCCAAAAACCCACGCAGCGCCTCTGGATAGGTTGGAACAAGAGGTGGGTCAACTCCAAGATGCTTCAAGGCCAGGCGGGTTTCGTCCACAAAATCTACGACGATGTCTTCAGGGACAAGCTGAGGCAAAATCGCTTCCACTTTCTGGTAACCAACGAGTTCCCAGCCCATTTCCTTGAAGCCTTGCGCCGCGACTGCAAAGTTTACGGACAGGTACTCATTCTCGCTGTCACGGTGAAGGAAAACACGCATCGTTTGTTTCTCCTTGAAAAAACTAGGCTATACAAACATTGTACCTAGACCTATGCGCTGTCTTGACAGTCCGCCGGCGCTTTGTTATACTAGTCTATGCCAATATATCCAATGATTGTTTGTGTGATTTTAATTGCCCTGGCGGGGCTAGCCGTTTGGGCCGTGCCTGCTGCGGCAAGTCCCCCGGCGGGCTACCGCTTGGACTGGAGCGATGAGTTTCATGGGCCGGTCGGGTCGCTGCCGGACGCCGCGCACTGGTCGTATGACACAGGCGACAACGGCTGGGGCAACGCTGAGCTGCAAAACTATGTCAGCGACGGCGAACACGCGCAGATTGTTTCCGATCCGGCGGCGATGGACGGCAGGGCGCTTCAGATTCTAGTGACCTACAACGGGCAGGGCTTGACGCTCGGCAATTTTGAGTCGGCGCGGCTGCTGTCGCAAGGTAAAGTCACGGCACAGTACGGCTATATGGAATCTCGCATCAAGATGCCGTCAGGACAAGGCATTTGGCCCGCTTTTTGGATGCTCGGCATGGACATCTCAGCACCGGGCGGCGGCTGGCCCCAGTGCGGCGAAATCGACATCATGGAAAACAAGGGCCGCGAGCCGGGCATCAACCATTCCAGCCTGCACGGCCCCGGCTATTCGGGCGAACACCCCCTGACTGCCACGTACACGCTGCCGGACGGGCAGAAGTTTTCAGACGGCTACCATACGTTCGGCATTCTGTGGGCGGCGGACACCGTTGCGTTCTTTGTTGATGGACACGTTTTTGAGACCCGCACTCCGGCGGACTTGCCGCCCGGCAAAGCATGGGTGTTTGATCACCCCTTCTTTTTCCTCCTAAACGTCGCGGTCGGCGGCCACTTCGGCGGCGACCCGGACGCGACCACTGTGTTCCCGCAAAAGATGCTGGTGGATTACGTGCGCGTTTATAAACCCATGCCGGCTTCTTGACAAAGCAGGATACTTTGGCGTATACTAGGGACTGCGCGACAAAGAAGGTGCGCCGAAGTAGCTCAGTTGGCCAGAGCGGCTGTTTTGTAAACAGCGGGTCACGGGTTCGAATCCTGTCTTCGGCTCTTTCGCACTCCTTGTCAGCATTTCGTTTCATTCATAATCCGTTCGCCTGGCTGTTGTTGACATTTCGCCAGCAGCAGCAAGCCACAACGGGCATAACTGTCATCGGCTACCCCCACCTTCACCAGGGAAGAAGCGCTTTGCGAGTTCTTTTTTCACTTCTAAGCAACCCGCGCTTGCCTTCCACCGCGACCGCAATGACGCCGCCGAATGCTGAGGAACTGGTGAGAAAGTTTGTCGGGAGACTGCCTACGCGCTAACAAGTTCTCTAAGTCACTCAACTAAAGCCTCACCCCACGAAAGCCTCCGCCTTCGCGGACTCAGAT
>CAXTRL010000449.1:0-2869 GCA_964246575.1 uncultured Armatimonadales bacterium | reverse complement strand
TGACCATGTTCCTGTCTTATATTGGAATGCTGATGGGGCCGCTCCAGCAGATGACTCAAATCGCCGATTGGCTGTCCCGCTCCACCGCCGCTGCCGAGCGCGTATTTGAGGTGATTGACGCCGAGCCGGAAGTCGCCGACTCCGCTGATGCGGTTGCCCTGCCGCACATGGAAGGGCGAGTCGAGATGGACGGCGTCTGGTTCTCTTATGACAAGAACCAGCAGACTTTGGAAAACGTGTCTGTTGCTGTCGAGCCGGGCGAGATGATTGGTCTGGTCGGCCACTCCGGCGCGGGTAAGTCTACGATCATCAACCTGCTGTCGCGCTTTTACGATGTCAAAGACGGGCGCATTCTGATTGACGGCGTAGATATTCGCAAGATCAAAATGGAAGACCTGCGGCGGCAAATCGGCGTTGTGCTGCAAGAGCCGTTCCTGTTCCCCGGCACGATCTCGGATAATATCGCTTACGCCAAGCCGGGCGCGACGCCTTTAGAGATCATGCAGGCCGCGAAAGCCGCCAACGCCCATGAGTTCGTCATGCGCTTCCCCGACGGCTACGACACGTATGTCGGCGAGCGCGGGGCGCGGCTTTCAGGCGGCGAGCGCCAGCGCCTGTCTATTGCCCGCGCTATTCTGCATGACCCGCGCATCTTGATTTTGGACGAAGCGACGGCGTCGGTAGACACCGAAACCGAGAAGCAGATTCAGGAAGCGATGGCCCGGCTGATTCAGGGCCGGACGACGTTTGCCATTGCCCACCGCCTGTCTACTTTGCGGAATGCTTCTCGTTTAATGGTCATGGAAAAAGGCAAATTAGTCGAGCTTGGCACCCATGACGAGCTGTTGTCCCAGCCTGAAGGCATCTTCCGCCGCTTGGTAGACATGCAGCAGGAAGTCAACAAGCTTAAAGACAATTTTGTGGGGGCGGAGTAAAACCATGCCGGACGCTCAAGTGTTTGATAACCCGTTTGCCGTGCGCGTCCTGGACCCGGCAACCGTGCGGCTGTTCCGAACGCACCCGGAAGACACTACCGTGCGGGCCACGATTGAAGGGGACCGCTCCTGGCGGGAAGTGCAGATTGCCCGCGCGTTCCCGCTGTCCGACCCAGAGCGGTACATCGGCCTGCGGGACGGCAAAGATAAAGACATCGGCATCCTGGAAACGCTGCATGGGCTGGACGCCGAGTCGCGCTCTGTTATTGACGAGGAACTGGAACGGCGTTACTTCACGCCGCAGGTGACGCGGGTAGACTTTGTGGAGGAAGAATTTGGCGTGGTGACCTGGGAAGTGGAAACGACGAAAGGCCCGCGCCGGTTCTTAGTTCGCAACCTCAAAGACAGCGCGTACACGCTCGGCAGCAGCCGGGTGATGATGACGGACGTAGACGGCAACCGCTACGAGTTTCCGGATGGCCGTGCACTGGGGCCAAAGGCGCTGCAAGTGCTGGCTAAAATTATGTAGCAGCAGCCAGGTTGTAGCACAAGAAAGCCCGCCGAGAACATCCTCGGCGGGCTTTCTTTTTATTTTCTCAGATCGAGCGGCGACCTGTCAAAAACTGGTACAGGAACACAATCACGGCGATAACCAAAATGATATGGATCAAGCCGCCGCCGATGTGCATTAAGAACCCAATCAGCCACAGGGCAACCAAGACGGCCCCGATGATATATAGTAAACTTCCCATTCGCGCGTTATCCTCCTTTGAAGGTATTTCACTATTCCCAGTTAAGGCGAAATTAAACCATCCAAGCGTGCTGTCCCTGAAACTACGAGATGACTGTTCGTGACACGCGCGTCCGTCACCGTCAGCGGCGCTTTAAGATTAGACAAATCCAGGACGGGATTCAGCTCATTCACGGCTAAATTGACGAGGCTTGCCGGCAGCGGAACATCCCCCACTTGTGCGCTCTGGGCAACAAAATCCAGCCGGCTGGGGTCATCAGCATTGAGCCGGAATGACCCGGACAGTACCGCCATAGTGTGCAGCTTCAGCACATCCACCGGCACACGCGCTTCCACGGCGTCCGGCAGCAGGGTAATGACAAGTCCCGGCAGGAGCGGCTTGGACTGGGCCAAATAACGACTTAAATTGGCCTGTCCAAGTGACGCCGTAAACGCCGCCCCGCCAATGTGGGACAAGCGCCGCGTTCCGGTGTCAAATGATATATCCCGCGCGTCAATAGAAAGCGTGTCTAAAGTCACATCAGGCGCAAGCTGAACGTCCTGCCCCTGAATATGCACGGCGCGGGCGCGGCCCCGCGTCAAGGCAAACGGATCGCCGTCCACCTGCACGTCGTAATGCACCGCCGGACCCAGCGCCGACGGCAGGGCGTCGGCGATCTTGTGCGCCGCCGTTTCCTGCACCGGATGGCCGCAGCCGTACAGGATGAGGCTAGCGGCTGCGCCGATGCCGGCGAGTTTAAGACGCTTTGGGATCATAAGAACTTGTCACAATCACGCTGTCCGCGCCGACCGTCTGCACGGCTGAGATCGGCAGGTGCGGCTTGCCGTGCAGGGCATTTGCGATGAGGCTGCCGGACAGCACCAGGTAAGGCACCGTAAAGCTTGCCGTGTCCACGCCGACGTCCGCGACTTTGCCCAGCACTGTTCCTTCCGGGTTCAGCACCGGCAGGTTCTCAACTGTTTTTGCCGCAAGCTCTCCAGTCAAGGCCGAAGGGCCGTCCAGCAGGCCCGCTTCTGACTCCGTGGTCAGGGCATCTTCCCCAATGCTCTTGACTTCGCCGGTCGGCAGAAACTTGGGCTTGGAAAAGATCGCGCCCCGGTCCACAAAAAAACCCGTGATTAGTCCCGTTGCCGGGTTGAACACAATGTCGTCAATCTTGCCTAGTTTCTCGCCGCCTGCCAG
>CAXTRL010000448.1:0-2881 GCA_964246575.1 uncultured Armatimonadales bacterium | reverse complement strand
GCAAAGGCCAGCGCCTCGGCATCTTCGCCGGGTCAGGCGTCGGCAAAAGCACGGTTCTCGGCATGATCGCCCGCAATACGACCGCCGATGTCAACGTGATCTGCCTGGTCGGCGAGCGGGGCCGGGAAGTGCGTGAGTTTATTGAAAACGATCTGGGCGAGGAGGGTTTGCGCCGCTCGGTGCTGATCATCGCCACCGGCGATCAGCCGCCGCTGGTGCGCCTCAAGGCCCCGTTAGTGGCGACTGCCGTGGCCGAGTATTTCCGGGACCAGGGGCGCGACGTTCTCTTGATGATGGACTCGGTGACGCGGCTGGCGATGGCCCAGCGCGAAGTGGGCCTGGCAGTCGGCGAGCCGCCGGCGACGCGCGGCTACCCGCCGAGCGTCTTTGCCCTGCTGCCGAAGATTTTGGAGCGGTCGGGGACGAGCGACAAAGGCACGATTACGGCCCTCTACACGGTGCTGGTGGAAGGCGACGACGAAAACGAGCCGATTGCCGACACCGTGCGCGGGATCTTGGACGGCCATATCTGGCTGTCGCGGGATTTGGCAGCGCGGGGCCATTACCCGGCGATTGAAGTCGGGCGTAGCGTGTCGCGCGTCATGCCCCAAGTGACATCAAGCGAGCAGCGCCGGGCGGCGTCTCAGCTTCGGGAAACACTGGCGACTTACAAAGAAGCCGAAGATTTAATCAATATCGGCGCATATGCCGAGGGCAGCAACCCGCGCATTGACGCCGCCCGGCAGTTGATTGATCCGGTCCGGGCATTTCTGCGCCAGGGCGTTCACGAGCAGGCGATGATGGACGATACGATCACGGCGTTAGAGGGCCTTTTCACGGAGAATGATAATGACGGAGAACGATAATTACGGATGAAGAACTTTAGATTTCGGCTTCAGGCAGTATTGGAGCAGCGCGAACGGCGGGAAACGCTGGCGAAACAAACCTATGCCGAGTCGCAGGCCGCGCTTTCCCGTGCCGAGCGGCTGCTTTTAGAGATGCGAGAAGTACGCCAAGCGATTTTAGACGAGCTGTGCCGGCGGCGTACAGACGGCGCATTTGATGCGTTTGAAACCCAGATGTACCAGGAATACATGCAGATCATCACTCAGTCGCTTCAAGAGCAGGAAAGCGACATCAAAACGCTGGCGGCTGCCTGCGCTGCCCACAAGCTGCATCTTGTCGGCGCATCCCAGGACAAGCAGGCCCTGGTCACAATCCACGACCGCCACAAGACAGCCCATGCCCGCGCCGCGCAGCGTGTCGAGCAAATCGCAATGGATGAGATGGCAACAACGCGCTTCAACTTCCAGCAGCGCACGAGTGAAGGATAAAAAACTATGGCAGACGACATCAGCAGCATCACCGCCCGCATCAGCGAAATCCAGCAGCGCATCAGCGCCCTCAGCCAGCCCCCCGCCCTGCCTGCCGACGCCCCCGCGCCGGCCTTCGCCAAAACTTTGAACGCCGCGCAGGCGGCCGCACCCCTGCCTGCGGCGGCGCTGCCTGCCGTGAAATCTGGCAGCACACTGCTGCCAAGTGGCGAATCGGGAGTCACGCCCCCGCCCGCGTCACTTGGCCCGCTGCCGGGTTCTTCCGGCCCGCTGCCGGTATCGCCCGATGCGGCCGATGTTGTTCCGATTACCGCAGCCTCAGCGTCCGGCGACTACGGGGCGCTGATCCAAAAGTACGCCGCCCAAAACGGCCTCGCGCCCAGCCTCGTCAAAGCCGTCATTCAGACCGAGTCCGGCGGCAACCCGCGCTCAGTCTCCGGCGCCGGGGCGATGGGCCTGATGCAGCTCATGCCGGAGAACGTCAAGGAAGCCGGCATTTCCGACCCATATGACCCGGAGCAGAACATCGCCGCCGGGACCAAGCAGCTTGCGGGCCTGCTGTCCCAGTACCACGGCGACTTAGACTTGGCCCTGGCCGGCTACAACGCCGGGCCAGGCAATGTCCGCAAATACGGAGGTGTCCCGCCGTTCACCGAAACCCAAAACTACATTCACCGCGTCAAAGCCGCAATGACGAGATAAATGTGAATGCCGGAGGTGTGGAAACCTCCGGCGAAGAAGCGTCCTTCGGACGAAGAAGTCAGCGGCCAAGATTGCATCGTCCTTGTCCGAAGGACATTCCCTGCCGGGGGTTTTCACACCCCCGGTGTCTTTAAAGCATCCCTATGAAGATCGCAATCCCTGTTCTTGGCCTTTTGGCCCTTTTAGGCATCGCTTACGGCCTGGCCTTTTTCGGCATCATTCCTGTTCAGAAGATGGCCGATAAATCGCCGGGTCTGGCTCACACGCTGATCGCCCTGCACCTGGCAAAAGCCAAAAAGCCAGGGACGGCGGCAGGTAAAACCGGCCCCACCGCGCCGCCGGTCATCAGCCCGGAGCAGGAAGCCTTGAACACACAGAAAAAGCAGCTTGCCGACGCCCAAGCCACGCTCGCCAAACAGCAGGCCGACTTTGAGGCCCAAAAGCAGGCCGCGTCTTCCCCTCTCGCCTCGTCTTCTTCCGCCGCTTCCCTGTCTGCCGCGCCTGCCCCGGACACCGCCGGCAAGCTCAATGCCATCTACGCCGCCATGTCCGCCGACGACCTCGTCACCATCTTCAGCCACCTGCCCGACCCCGACGTTGTCACGGCGTTCATGAGCCTAGACGAAAAGAAGGCAGGCAAGGTCCTCGCCGCCCTCCCCCCCGCCCGTGCCGCCCATCTCACCCAAGAAATGTCCCACCCCCGCCCCACATCCCACGCCGTTGCGTCGTTGTAGCCAACCAGACGAGAGCAGGTACGATCACGATGTTACTGTCACCAAGAGTGGAACTACAGGTACTCTCTATTTAGGAACTGGACTATAAAATGCAACCAGAAACGCCGCCTG
>CAXTRL010000447.1:0-2889 GCA_964246575.1 uncultured Armatimonadales bacterium | reverse complement strand
AGTTAATCTCACTTGTTCACGTCCCGGTGCTGGACCAAGACGCGGTAGCCGAGGCGGCTGAGATGCTCACCGAGCTTCTCCGAGACGACAACCGAGCGGTGGCGGCCTCCCGTGCAGCCGATAGCGACGGTCAAATACGCCTTGCCTTCGGCGACGTAGCGCGGGACGCTCCAGTCCATCAAATTGTACAGCTTCTCCAAAAACAGGCCGCTGTCCGGGTCACGCATCACAAACTCTTCAATGATTTGGTTGCGCCCGTCATAAGGCCGCAGATCGTCTACATAATGGGGATTGACCAGAAAGCGGACGTCAAAGACCAAGTCGGCGTCAAGCGGCAGGCCGTACTTGAAGCCGAACGAGTTGACGGTTACAATCAGACCCTGGTTCTTGTCCGAGTCCGGCGAGAATTCGGTCAGCAGGACGCTGCGAAGCTCCGATGAACGCATGTCGCTGGTATCAACCACTTTGTCCGCGTCTTCTTTAATGTTTTCCAGCAGCGAACGCTCGGCCTGCACGCTGCCGAGAATGCCGCCATGCTCCTCAAACAGCGGATGACGGCGGCGCGTTTCTTTAAACCGCTGAACTAAAACGGCATCGGACGCATCTAAAAACAGCACGGTCGGTTTGACGCCTGCTTGATGTACTAACTCCAATGCAGGCGCAAGACCTACTAAAAACGAGCCGGAGCGGGCGTCAATCACGACGGCCAAGCGCTGACCGGGCGGCTGTTCCCCAGCGGACACGCATTTTGCGACCAGTTCCGGCAGCAAAACCGGCGGCAGGTTATCTACCACCGTGTACGCCATGTCCTCAAACACTTTCGCCGCCGTGGCTTTGCCCGCGCCGGACATGCCTGTAATGATGACGAGCTGCATTAGCGTCTTTGCTCCCGTTTCGATACCAAGACGTTATTCAAGATCCCTCCCACAAGCCCCATCACAAGTGACCCAAAAAGCGCTCCCTGCCAGCCCGCAACATGGAACTTGCCCGGCACTACTTGTCCGGCCAGCCAGAACAACAGGGCGTTAATCACAAACGCAAACAGCCCAAACGTCAGGCAGGTCAGCGGCAGCGTCATGGCTTTCAGAATGGGCCGCAGCACGGCGTTCGCGATTCCCAGCGCCAGCACCGTCACCAGCAAGCCTTCCACGCCCGCCAGCCCCGGCGCGACAAAAAACCGCAGGTGCAGATTTGCATAACGCGCATCCAAAACATTGGCCGCCACGACAGTAAGATACAAGGCAATGGCGCTGAGAACCCAGCGCAGAAGAAGTGTCACAACAAACCTCCGTGATGCGAAAAACTTCCGTTAAACCAGCGGTTCCAGCCGGGCGCGTGTTCCCGACGCCATTGCATCCAGCCATGCGCCGCCGGGGTCCACCAGCGGCAGCCACCAAGCGGACGGGCGAAGCTGGGTATGCTCTAAGCCCTCTAAAGTCAAAAAAGCATTGCGGACCATTTCCAGTCGGGCCATCTGGGCATCGCGCACGATTTCAGCCATGCGGCTTCGGGCGGCAATCGCTTCCGGGCTGCGCTCTAAAAGACGGCGCTGACGCCGAAACTCCGATAGCAGAGTTCGCGTTGCGGTGATCCGTTCACGCAAAGTTTCTATCGGATCGTCAAACGCCTGAGCGCGGGCCGCAGCTTGCTGGTCCGTCAAAGGCTGGGCGGAGCGCCGAAAGTTTTCGCCTTTGCGCCGCTCCAAATCCTGCCGCTCGCGCTGCCAGTCTTGAAGCTCTCCTTGATGCTCCTCAATACGCCCGCGCAAAATCGCGCTTTGCGCGGCGATTTGTTTCAGCGTGTCAAGCTGCTTGTCGTATTCCGGGCGCAGCTCGCACCAGCAGCGGTCGTCATGGTCTTCCAAATAAGACATCAAGCTGCGCGGGCTGGACAAGGCACGGCTTTCTTTCAGAATTCGTCGGCATTTCTCGGAAACGTCGTGCCAGCGGGACGCAAACGCCGGCGCGGAGATCGCCTCGGTTCCAAAAGTCGCGGCGAGGTGTGGCGGCAGGCGAAACACCGTTGTTTCCGGCACGGACGCCAGCGCATTCCATGTCGGATAAGTCAGCCGGACAACCGGATAGAGAGCTTGGGGCAAGTCGTTTGCGGCGAGATGCGCGTTCATTGCCTGCGTCGCACTGGTATACGCCGATGCCGTTTCGTGGAAGACGACAAGATGCTCCGCTGCAATCATGTTCGCCAGCGTGATCGCCTTGCCGACCAGCACAACACCGGGGCCAAACTGGGCTTCGGTGACTTCGGCAAGCTGCTGAAGCGTTTCAATGCGCGTGGCCGTTGGAATGAAAATCTCGACCGGGGCTGTTTCAACAATCAGCGCGGCGGGGGCAATTCGGAGGGTGCCGCGTCCGACGCCGGGAATGACCAGATCAAAAGGAATCGCGCCGGGGCCGAATTCGTCCAGCGGGTACATGCCGAGACCACCGACAGACTTGTTGTAGGCGGCTCGCGCGATCAAGCGTGTTTCGCGCTTCAGAAACAGCTCAATCAAGCCAAAGCGGGGCAGGGTACACGTTTCGCGGTTGAACTGGAAAAGCGCCGTGGAAGCGGTGGCAGTGAAATCAGCAGGCGGAGCGCCAAGCAGCAGCGTATAAAAGCGGGGCAGCAGCGTTTGGTACAAATCGGATAGGCGGCAGGACTCATCACAGGTTTCCAAAAACTCCAACACCCAGCCGCGCACGGTATCGGCGACTGCGCTGGCATGAGCGCGGGTGTCCGAGTCTTCCAGACACACCAAGCTTTCGGCGAAGCCCCAGTCCCATTGTTCCAGCAGGGCGTCTTTGATGTCCAAAATCGGGATGTCATGGGCGATCACGCTGCCGGACGCCGTGTACACACTGCCGCGCCAGCCCCAGGCGGCGGTCTTGTCGG
>CAXTRL010000446.1:0-2903 GCA_964246575.1 uncultured Armatimonadales bacterium | reverse complement strand
AATGGACAGTAAGGGATTCGAACCCCTGACCCCTTCCGTGTGAAGGAAGTGCGCTACCGCTACGCTAACTGTCCGCATTTTTGAGTTGTCTGCATCTTGCAGCAAAGAAATTATACCAAGTTTGTGCAGGATTTGCAAGGGCCGGATAATCAAGAAACGGATAATTTTTGTTGGAAGTTTTGTGGCGGGGAACTTTTCAGGGCGCTTTGCCGCTTCCCACTGTGACAGTGATGACTACTGATTGAAAGGCAACTTCTATGACACTCCCTAAACTTTCCGTGCCGGCACTGCTGGCGGCTTCGGCGATTCTGCTGGCTCCCGTTCTGACAGCTCCCGCGCAGGCGGGCATTCTGCACAAGCACCCCCTCGCGGCGGGCGCGGCAGCCGGTCTTGCGGCGCATCACATGGCGAAAAAGGGCGCGGCCGGACGAGCGGCAAGCGGCAAAAAGCCGAACCTGGCTGAGCGTCATCCGGTGCTGTCGGGTCTTGCGGCCGGCGGCGCAGCGCACCACATGCTCAAAAAGTAATTTTCAGCACGAACCCGAAGAAGCCGCACGGGACAGTGTCCCGTGCGGCTTTTCTCTTAATGACCGCCTTTGACGGACAGCGCAACATCAATGCCGCCTTTAACGGCGTTGGAATAGGGGCAAACTTGGTGAGCGTCGGCGACTAGCGCTTCCGCGTCGGACTGGCTGAGGGCAGGGACTTCCACCCGGAGCGCAGCGGACAGCGAAAAGCTGCCGTGGTCGTTTGGGCCGATCCCAATGTCGGCGGTAACGCGGACTTCACCGGTCTCGATCCCGCGCTGCGTGGCAAGGTAGTCGAGCGCGCTGCCGAAGCAGGCGGCGTAGCCGGCGGCGAAAAGCTGCTCCGGGTTCGTGCCGGCTGCGCCGGTGCCGCCCATGCCTTTTGGGACCGCGAGGTCGACGGCCAAAATGCCGTCACTGCTTTCGGCCTGGCCGGTTCGGCCTCCGGTCGCGGTGGCGACCGCCGTGTACAAGGTCTTCATTGAGTGTCTCCTTGGGATGCGTAATGGTGCCATAACCCGCCGGCCACGCAGACGGTTCCGCAAAACACAACCGCACGATGGCAGCAAAGTGACGGGAACAAATAGCCGCCTGCCTGCGTCTCTTAAGCAAGCCTGGTTTAGTTTCCGCTTTAAGAGGATACCAACTTAGTAAACGTCAGACAAGCCAACAGAAACAAGCCAAAGGAGAAACAATGAAAAATACATTTGGACGCACCGCCGCAAGCGCCGTGCTGGTCGGTTTATCGCTGGCGATGCCGATGACCACAATCGCTCCGGCATTCGCCCAGTCGGACAGCGCAATTGAGATGCCGAGGCATACGATTCCCTCCGGCACGGACGTCAAGGTCAAGCTGCTGCGGGACATCAGCTCGCAGAGCGCCGAAACCGGCGACCATGTCAAAGTCCAGGTGGCCGGTGATGACCAAAGCGGCATCCCGTCCGGCACGATCCTGAACGGCGTGATTACTTCAGTGACGCCCGCGACCCCAAAGACCGCAGGTGCGCTGTATGTCCGGTTCGGCACCGGCGGCTCGTCCTACAACCTAGCGACAGCCAAGTTCGTCGGCAAAACGCAAAGCACGGACAAGTCAAATTATGCCAGCATCGGCGCAGGCGCAGGCGCATTGCTGGGGTTCGTCCGCAAGCGCAAGCTGGGTGATGCCCTCGGCGGCGCTGCTTTGGGCGGCCTCGGCGGCTACGCAGCAAATGCCGCGCAGAAGCACAACGCAAGCGACATTGACATCAAAAGCGGCTCGGAAGTCACCATCAAGACAACCCACTCGCTGACCCTGCAAACGCAGATCATCAACAACTACTAAAACTAAAAGAAGCCCCCGGCGAATGCCGGGGGCTTTTTGTGTTTGGGTACACACAACGAGGAGCAAAACATGGAAAAACGCGCTTATGGAGAGACTGGCTGGGAGTTAAGCGTTCTTGGCTTCGGCGGCATTATCGTCATGGATACAACGGCGGCGGAAGCGGAGCAGTATGTCGGGGAAGCGATAGACCGGGGCATCAACTATTTTGATGTCGCACCGTCTTACGGCAACGCCCAGGAGCGGCTTGGGCCGGCCTTGAAGCCGTACCGGGACAGCGTCTTTTTGTCCTGCAAAACCGGGCGGCGCGACGCCGTCGGCGCACGGGAAGAACTGGAAGCTTCGCTGCGGCAGATGCAGACAGACCATTTTGACTTGTATCAGCTTCATGCCATCACGACGGACGCCGATGTGGCGGAAGCGTTTGGGCCAAGCGGCGCGATGGAAACATTCCTGCGGGCGAGAGCCGAAGGGCAGATCAAGCACCTCGGCTTCAGCGCCCACAGCGTCCATGCCGCGCTTGCCGCCATGAATCAATTCGCGTTTGACAGCATCTTGTTTCCGTTCAACTACGTAACCTACGAACGCGCCGGGTTCGGCCCGCAGGTCATGGAAGCGGCGCAGGCAAAAGGCGTGGCCCGGCTGGCCTTGAAAGGCATGGTGCGCGGTCCGTGGCAGGAAGGCGATGCCCGCCGCTCCGAGTACCCGAAAGCCTGGTATGAGCCGCTGGCGGACCGCACCGAGGCCGCGCAGGCGCTTCGGTACACGCTTTCGCTGCCGATTACGTCTGCGCTCCCGCCCGGCGACATTCGCTTGTTCCGCATGGCGATGGACATTGCCGATGAGTTCACGCCGCTGTCCGGGGCGGAGCAGGAAGCGCTGCAAGCAAAAGCCCTAACCGAGCTACCCTTGTTCGAGCTTGCCGCCGCGTAAGAAAAGGCCGCCGTGAAGTTTCCGCCGTGAACGGCAGGTCTGGCGGCGCAGACGCCAATCGGTCTGCGACCGAAAATGCTATTGATGTTGGTCTTGAATATCTTCCGCACACCGTGCGGTTGGCG
>CAXTRL010000445.1:0-2910 GCA_964246575.1 uncultured Armatimonadales bacterium | reverse complement strand
ACTGGAAGTGCCGGTGTCGAGATATGCAACTTTTTGACCGCTGCCGTGTCACATCACTTAGGAATGGATTTGTTAGGGAAATTACTTGATGACGAGTGAGCGCCGCTCGCCCTGGACATTGACGGCCCTGCCGCGCCTTGACCCAGATTTGGCCCTGGTGCGCCAGTTCCGGGCCACGGCGAACCCAGCGGTGTTCGAGATTTTGTTTCGCAAATACCAGACCACGGTATTCAGTTTTGTGTCGCGCATGGTCAACGGCGAGGACGCCTATGACTTGACCCAGGAAGTTTTCGTGCGGGCTTTGCGCTCCTTGCCGTCGTTCAAGGCCGACTGCAAGTTTCGGACCTGGCTGCTGACCATCGCCCGCAACGTCTGCTTGAACCATCTGCGGGACCGGCGGCTGCGCTTGGGCTTAGAAGCCGGCTCTTTAGACGAAGAGCCGGACGCGCCCGGCTTTGTCGCGGAGCCGTCCGACCCTGCCGCCGACGTCGGGCGCATCGTGGAAAGCCGCGAATTGCAGCGCCTGGTAGACCGCGTTTTGGTTCAGCTTTCCGACGAGCAGCGGCTTTTAATTACCTTGCGCGACTTGCAGGGCTTGTCGTATGAAGAAATCGAGCAGATTATGGAACTCAGCCGGGTCAATGTCAAATCCAAGCTGCACCGGGCAAGGCTTGCGTTCAAGACCAAATTCGAGCCGTACTTGTCTTCAGTCAGCCCTGAAATTGCGGCGGGGCAGGGGAGTAAAGGCAAGTGAAACGGGAACAAGCACAAGCGCTTTATTCCGATTACCTGGAAGACGCCCTGAACCCGGAGACGCGCGATGCGCTGCAAGCGTTTCTCGCCCAGAACCCGGACGAAGCCGCCGAACTGATCGCGTTCGAGCGGACGCTGTCGCTGCTGCACCGCCTGCCGGAGCGGGAGCCGACGCTTGATCTTTGGCGTGAACTCGCGCCCGAAGTGGAAGCGTTTCGCGCCGAGCGCCGGTTGAGCCTTTCGGCACGCCTGCGGGCGCATTGGGCGCTGTTCGTGGCATCGGTCAGCGAAGGGGTCATTTTGTGGACCCATGCGCTCGCCCGCCGCGCCCAGCATCATTTCGGCCCGCATCTGCACTCCGAACGCGAAAGACAGTAAAACCATGGACTTCGAAACCTCGCTTTATGCCGATTTACTTTGCGGTCATTTGCGCGGCATGGTCTTTCGCCTGCGCCGGGTACCGGCAGACAAGTGGGACTGGACGTTCGCCCTGCCTGCGCCGACGCCGCGCGTTCTCGCCGCTCATGCCTGGCAGTGGCTGGTCTGTGACCGGCAGCATATTGAAGAACCGGACGCCCTCAAGCACGCTCTGGTGCCGGAGACGCCGCCTGACTTTCTTGGGCTTTGCGACGCTCTGGCGGAAGAAACCGACCGCTGGGAGCGGATGATCCTGGGATTGACGCCCGCGCAGCTTGACGCGCCGCGTGCCCAGTTCAACGGTTATCCTATGATGGTTCGAGACTTCCTCGGACACATGCTGCAAAACTGCATCTACAAGCACGGGCAGTTCTCGACGCTTTACTTTGCCCTCGGCTTGGACGGCGACGCGCCTTATGATGCTCCGTTCCCGAACCCCATTTATGCACAGCTTCACAAAGGCAGCCCCGATGCGTCTTAATCCGCTTGCTTTGCTGCTCTTGCTGCTTCTGCTGGCCTGTCGGGCAGCACACGCGGCCCCGCCGCAGGTGGATGTTGTCAGCATTCACGGGACAATTTGGCCCGGCACGGCGGTCTTTGTCCGCAAGCAGCTTGACACGGCGTATCAGCAGGGCGCGGCGGGCGTCATCTTGGACCTGGACACAACCGGCGGTTCTGAGGCTGCTGCGGTGGACATCAAGCAGGCCATTTTGGACCATGCCGCGGCCTACCCGATTGCGGCGTTTGTCCATGACCACGCCACGGGGCCGGGCAGTCTTGTTGCCGTAGCCTGCAAGACGCTGGCGTTTGCGCCGGGCGGGACGCTGGGCGGGGCGGACAGCGGGTCGAAATCCGACTATCAGGCGGCGGCCTCGGCGAACGGGCGCAATCCAGCCATCGCCGCTGGGTTCGTGTCGGCGGACTCGGACTTGCCCGCGCTGGGCGTTAAAGCCGGCGATCCGCTGACGCTGACTGCCGTGCAGGCGCAGGGGGTTGGCTATGCCGATATTGTCACGGCGCTGCCTTCGGGCGTTCTTCCAAAAATGGGGCCAAATTTGGTGGGCGCACAGCTTGTTTCTGTCGAGCTGTCGCCGTGGAACACGGTCGCGCTGTGGGTGACTCAGCCCTGGGCGACTGTTTTGATCCTCGCCATTGGCCTTGCGCTGGTGATGACCGAGATCTTGACTCTGCACTCTTGGGGCATCGCCGGCATTGCTGGCGGCCTACTGGTGGCGCTGATTTTTGCCGCCTATATCACGGTCGGCGCGGCGACGTGGGTGGGCGTCCTGCTGTTCCTGGCCGGTGCGGCGCTGCTGCTGCTGGAAACCCATGTGCTGCCGGGGCATGGCTGGCCCGCGTTCACGGGCCTGGCCTTGATCTTCGCCGGCCTCTTTTACGCGCTGGGCGGGGCGGGAAACGGGGCGTTGTACCCGGCGGCGACTGCGCTGTTTATGACGCTTGCGATTTTGGCGGCGTTCTTTTTGTACCTGCCGCGCTCCGGCGTCTGGAAGCGTATCGGCCTGCCCCTGCGCCAAACCGCACTCGGCGGCTACGTTTCGAGTGACGATTACACGTCTTATGTAGGCCAGTTCGGCACTGCCGTGACGCTGCTGCGCCCATCGGGGACTGCCGAAATTGACGGCGTCCGGCTGTCGGTCGTTTCAGAAGGCGAGTTCATCCCGCCGGGAACGCAGGTGCAGGTCGTCATGGTCCAGGGCAGCCGGATTGTGGTGCGCGGCC
>CAXTRL010000444.1:0-2922 GCA_964246575.1 uncultured Armatimonadales bacterium | reverse complement strand
GCCGTGCAAGGCACGCCAGGCGGCTTCGATGGCGGCGCGTAGCTCGGCGGCGGCGGCTTGGGGGTCAGGGGCCAGGGTGACGGCATCGGTGACGGCGACGCCGTCGGCCCCGGCGCGGAGGCAGTCGGCGACATCGGCGGGGGTCTGGATGCCGCCAAAGGCGACGACGGGGATTTGGACGGCGTCTTTGACTTTCCGCAGAAGCGCCAAGCCTTCGCCGGGAGCGCCTGCGTCAAACGCCGGGCCGACTTGAATGTAGTCCGCACCGCCGCGCTCGGCTTGGGCTGCGCCGGTGACGGTGCGGGCGAAGGTGCCGATGGTGGCTTCGCCGGACGGGCGCAGGAAGTCGCGGGCCGCCGACGGTTTGTAGGAGCGCTCGGTCAGGAGAACGCCGTCCGCGCCGCATTTCTCGGCCAGTTCCAAGTCGCCGGTGACGATGAAGCGGGCTTGGCCGGCGGTCATTTCGCGCAGGCGCAGGGCGACGGCGTAGAGGCCGAGGTCTTCGGCACTGGAATTGCGGACCCGAAGCTGGACAATGTTGACGCCGCCGGCGACGGCGGCTTCGACAAGCGAAAGCGGGTCGGTCTTGTCGGGCCGGGTTCGGTAAAGCGCCCGTCCGGTCACAAGGGTCAGGCTAGGCTGGGGAATTTCTGTCACAAAGGCATTGTACCCCAGGAAGATAAAAGTTAGTATGGGGGCAGGAGCCTCACCCGGTTCGCTCCTCGCCACTTCCTCTTTAAGCAAGAAGAAAGGATAAATCAGAGACCACGCCTTTCAGGATGACAGAATCTCGCGGATGCCCTGTGCCTTGTCTCGGAGCGGCACCCTCTCGACAGCGAGATGCATGAGATGGCTTCACTTCTCGCCGCCTGGTCCGACGCGCAGCGCCGGCAGCTTGCTCCATTTCTGGAAGCGTACAGCAAGAACCCGGCACCCCCCGCCCAGGCCGCGCTTCCAAAACCGGCGCTGCTTCTAGCGGACCAGCCCGGCGGCGCGGGCCAGTTCGCTGATTTGCAGACTTTAGTGCTTGGCTTACAAAGCTTGGTGCGGCTCGGGGCACAAGTGCAGGGCTTGTGGATCATCGTGGCCTTAGCCGCGCAAGCCTGCTTTGACCGCGACCTTGACGCTGCGGCTGAAACTTCCTGCGCCCAAACGGAGCGTCAGCTCGCCTGGTGCCGCACGCAAATTAAGCGGCTCGCCCCCCAGCTCCTCAGCGCTCCCACGGGGAATGTAGGCGGGCAAAAAGTGGGCGCGTCATGAACGGCCCTGATCCGAGGCAAAATGCTCCCAGCAGATCGGTGGTCAGCTTCTGAGACAGGGCCAGCGTCTCATTCATCCTAGCTTGGCCCGGTCAGCAGGAGACGCCGGGGCGGGGCCGGCACGGCGCGGATCAAAGACTGGAGAAGCGCCGGCTTCGGCGCGTTTCCTCCGGGAGACTGTGGCCCATCAGTGGCGGACAAGCGGGCCAGAATCACAGCCGCCCCCGTCGCCGTGCCGATTAGCCCCCAGCCGAGCGGGGTCAAGGCGGTCAGCGTCAGCACGCTGCGAAGTCCGGGAACGGTTAAAGCCGCCAGCAGCAGGGCCGCCGAAGCGCCGACCGCGCTCAGCACAGGCCGGGTCAGCGCCCCTTCCGCCCGGCCTGCATCCAGTGTTTGAGCAAGCTGGGTGGCGACAACACTTGAAAAAGCGACTGTTTGTGCCAGCGGCAGGCTGCCGGTTCCCAGCATGATCATATAGCCCGCCAGTGAGGGCATCACGGTAATTGCGCCGCGCCGGAGAACGTCCCGGCGCAGCGGCTTGTCCAGCGCCTGTGCGCCTTCACGCGCCAGACCCGCCAGGTTCCGGTGTTCAGGCTTCTGCGTGGCGATGGCAAGCGCAGGCAGGGCGTCCGTGATCAAGTTCATTGCTAAGATCTGCCGCGTGTTGAGCGGCGACGGCAGGCCAAGCGCCGTCGCCCCGACCACCAGGCCCAGCTCACCTAGATTGCCGCCGAGCAGCAGGCCGAGCGCCCGGCGCATGTTGCCCCAAAAGCCGCGCCCTTCCACCAAGCTTTCTACCAGTGTTGCGAAATCGTCGTCGGCCAGGACAACGTCGGCGGCTTGCCGCGCAACTTCCGTGCCGCCCCGTCCCATCGCCACCCCGACGTCCGCAAGGCGCAGCGCCGGGGCGTCGTTGACGCCGTCGCCGGTCATGGCGACGACATGGCCGTGGGCTTGCAGGCTTTCAATGATGCGGAGCTTGTCCAGCGGCGTCGCCCGCGCAATCACGGCGGTACGCTCCAAGCGCCGGGCCAAGTCGCCGTTGTGCAGGTCGGCAAGCTCCGCGCTGGTCAGCACTTCCTCGCCTTGCTGAAGCAGCCCGGCCTGTTCGGCAATCGCGCGGGCCGTCGCCGGGTGGTCGCCGGTGATCATCACAACCCGGATGCCCGCATCCCGGCACTGCTGCACGGCGGCGGGGACGCTTGGGCGCAGCGGGTCGCTGATGCCGACAAAGCCGAGCGCGGTGACGTTTTGAGGGTCTTCAGGGGCCGTAAGATCGGAAGCTTCGGCAACCATCAAAACGCGCAGGCCGCGTGCCGCAAGCTGCCTTGCGCGGTTAAGCAGCGCTTCCCGCCCGGCATTATCCAGCGGCAGGTCTTCGGTTCCCCGGCGAACGCGGGCGCAGCGCGGCGCGAGGGCTTCCGGCGCACCTTTCAGCGAAAGCCGGCCTTGCGCGACAGTGGCGTGAAAGGCCCGCACCGGATCAAAGGGTACTTCGGCGCCGCGCTCGGTCCGCACGTCTTCTTCCAGCCCGGCGTGGAACGCTCCTTGAATTACAGCCATGTCGGTCGGATGCGCGGCGGCATCAGGCGCGTCCGGGTGCGGGCTGGCAAGGGCGGCGGCGAGCAGGACATGGCGCAGGGCAGGCGGCAGGGTTTCCGTG
>CAXTRL010000443.1:0-2990 GCA_964246575.1 uncultured Armatimonadales bacterium | reverse complement strand
TGAAGTAAATCGGCAGCGCCGAGTTGTTCAGGACCGAAATGCCAAGCTCCGCGCAGGCCGCAATCAAGATGACCGGCATCACCGCCGCCAGCCACCCCCCGGATTTCTGGGAAGCAAGGGACGCATCATCCATCGGCGCAGGTTGTGACAAAGGCTGGTTCATAATTCTTTCCATTGTACCACGTCAAGGAGAAGAGCGCAAAGGCATCAAGAAACGGACGCTTTGGTTTTCGGGGTGCGCCGCAAAGCCTAAAGAAAGCTTGACGTGAAGATTTGCCGCGTTGTCGTAGCTGGTGTGGGAAACAAGCTGATAACAGCCAAGTGCTTTCGCCCGCTGAATAGCCCACTGTTGCAGCGCTGTCCCCATTCCCTGGCCGCGCCGCTCTTCCCGCACCGCAAAAGCGTGAATTTTTGCTTCTGTCAGCAAGGCACCGTCAAGAGCGAGCGGCGGGCAACTTTCTTCGGGACCAATCCACTGGATGCCAAAGCGCAGAAACCCCACGACTTGATTTTCCTGCAAAGCGACGCACAAATGGCAGGGGAGATGGCGTGAATACTCGCCCAGCACAAACGGCGACTGCTCTGGGGCAACCTGTTCCAAGCACTGCACAAACTCACTCCAGCGCGGGTTTGCGCTATCCCAATCTTGGAGAACGAACAGCTCTGTATTTTGCGGCTCTGTCATAAGACAATCTACGACCTAGAGTGGAATGTTACAGCAAGACTTCGCGGCCTGTTTCGGCGGATTGGTACAAGGCGTCTAAAATCTGCGTGACCATCAAGGCTTGCTCGCCGGGGACAAGAACCGGGGTGTCGTCAATGAGCGCCTGCACAAAGGCGCGAATTTCTGCGTCGTGGGTGTGGACTTGGGGCAGGAAAACAGGGGACGTGTCGGTGAGGGTGCCGCTTTCTTCGCGGAACAAGCGGGTGTTGGCGTCCTGGATCATATCCACAAACGCACCGCCTTCGCTTCCCATCAGCGTGGTCTGGAACTGGTCCTGGGCGATGTTGGCGGCAAATGACGATTCTAAAACCAAAGTTGCGCCGCTGTCAAAGCGCACTAAGCCAATGCCGAAGTCTTCCACTGTGAACTTCTTGGGGTCCCACTGGCCGCGCAGGCCGATCACGCCTTCGCGGTAACCGAACTTCGCCTGCGTCTGGCCGGACACAGAAACGGGCTTGGGAAAACCCATCAGCCAAAGCGACAAATCTAAAACATGCGCCCCAATGTCAATCAGCGGTCCCCCGCCCTGCTTGGACTTGTCCGTGAAATGGCCGTGGCTGGGAATGCCCCGGCGGCGCAGGGCTTGGGCGCGGGCGTAGTAGATTTCGCCGAGCTTGCCGTCGTCCACAAAGCGCTTGACGGACTGTGCGCCGGAGCCGAAGCGCAGGTTGTAACCGACTTGAAGCTGACGGCCCGCCGCCCGCCCTGCCGCCACCATTTCCGCGCCTTCGGCGGCGTTCAAGGCCAGCGGCTTCTCGCAGAGAACATGCTTGCCGGCGGTAAACGCATCCAAAACCGGCTGCTTGTGCTGGAAGTTTGGGGTGCAGACCGAAACCGCGTCAATTTCATCAAGCGCCAGCATGTCCCGGTAGTTGGTAAACGCCTGCGGAACCTCAAACTTCTCGGCGGCGCGGCGCAGCCGATCTTCCCCGACATCACACACGGCAAGGAGCCGCACTTTGCCTTCCTCTTGAAGCGCTTGAAAGGCCGGCAGATGCCGCGCCGCCGCGATATAACCCGTGCCGATCACTCCAATCCCAATCGGTTTCGTCATGCCCCGCTTGTTCGCCGCCGGAGCCGCCTTTTCCTGCCCGCGTTGGAAATAGCCCAAGAAAACAGCCTCGGAGAGAATACTTTCCCTCCGAGGCCAAGTGCTTATCGCCAGTGCTTGAGCGATGCGGAACGCACTCGCCGCCCAAAGCTTTTCGTCAAATGCCGAGCGCGGTGCCAGCGCGACGGCTTCTCCATTTTCGGCACAAGTCCGCTTGTCGCGGTTGCCGTCAGCCGCAAATAAAACAAGGCGGCAGCCGCCACATAAACGCCCGTCCAGCCTAGTAGTGTTCCCATAAAGCCCTCGAATTCTGCTGCTTGGTAATACAGCATCTACTACTGAAATTGTTCCATAAGACGCCGAATATTAAACGCCGGAGGTTTCTACTAACGCAGGAGTCAGGTTCGGGACGCGCCAGTCGCTTGCGGCATACTCGGTCCACACGCGGTCATAGACGGCAGCCGTTTGGGTAGCAATCGTCTCCCAGTTGAATGTGGTCAAAACACGCTCGTAAGCGGCTTCCACTAAGCGCTCGGCGGTGTCCGGCTCATGCAGCAGTTTTAGCAGGCCGTCAGCCAGGGAGTTTGGGTTGCCGGCGTAGGTGGTGATGCCGGTGACGTTGTTTTCCACCACTTCCGGCAGGCCGCCGGCGTCAGAAACGACGACGGGGACTTTGGCGGCCATCGCTTCCAGCGCGACAATGCCGAACGGCTCGTACAAACTCGGAAAACACGCGACGTCAATCACCGAATAAATTTTCATCAAGTCGTCGTCGGGGACAAAACCCGCAAAGTAAACGTGCCGCTCCATGCCGAGATACGCCGCCAGATTAACCAGATGCTCCCGCTGCCCGCCGCCGCAGATCAGCAGCTTTGCGTCATGGTAACCCCAGCGCACTTTCGGCAGGGCCTCAATCAGCACTTGAACGCCTTTCTCGCGCACCATGCGCCCGACAAAGAAGATGATTTTCTCGTCTGGGGCGGCGTACCGGGCGCGGAACGCCGCTTTCTCGGCAGGCGTGAAGTCCGGCAGCGTGAACTTGGCGGCGTCGACGCCGTTCGGCACCACGTCCATCTTGTCCCAGGGAGTATTAAACGCAAATTCGCACTCACGCTTCATAAACTCGGTGCAGACAATCACCCGCCAGGCTTCGTTCTGGAGCTGCTCTTCCACCGAGTTGATGTACCCCTGTGTTGGGCCGCTGATGCCGTTGTT
>CAXTRL010000442.1:0-2991 GCA_964246575.1 uncultured Armatimonadales bacterium | reverse complement strand
GGAAAGGAACCAAGCAGCAGGCCGTACAAGTACCACATCTCAGCGGTAAACGCAAAATTGGAATGGTCTTCCCAGGGGATGTAGAATATGCGATGCGCCTGCAAATACATCTTGGGATCGGCCAAGTGGTACGCAACGCTGTCCCACTCTAATCCTGTCGTCGGCGGCGCGAAGCAGCCGATCAGCGACACCAGGCCGAACGCGAGGAACAACACTGTTAGCACCCAGCCCCAGCCGGTGATTTTGATCGTCTTGACCCAGCCGCGGAGGTCCGCCGCCATGAGAATGTGCTGCCGCCCGCCCAGCGCCAGCAGCAGCGCCGGCGGGACGAAACCGAGTGGCCGATACAGGCCGCCGCACAGTCCCAGCGCCTGCATGGAGGCAGCCAGCAGGCCGAGGCCGAGCGCGAAGCCGATGAGCGTCCGTTCCAGCCGGGGCGTCTCGGAACGGAAGCCCAGCCAGGCTAAAAGCGTCCGACCCGAGGCTGCCGCCGCCCAGGTGGTGATCAGGAATAAGAGTAGGTCAAGCAATAGGAGTCCCTAACAAGTGAAAGAACGTCACGGCGCAGGGGCCACGGGGTGAAGTCCCCGCCGTAAACGGCAGGTCTAGTGGCCTTCGGCCAACCGCCCTGCGGGCGGAAGAGTATGAGGGTTGGCTTGTTTATCTTCCGCACACCGTGCGGTTGGCGTCTGCGCCTTCAGACCTGCCGTTCACGGAGCAACTGCACCCGACGGCGGGGGCTTCGCGGCAGAGATATATCCACCAGCCGCCCCGTCACCAATGGCTTCTTCGCCCCGCCATTGCAGGTCAAAATTGTTTCACCCAAAAAATGCCCGAACCAACCGGCCTGGACGATGGGGACGCCGTTTATGACGCCTGGCTCATGCAGCTTGTTGTGGCTGTGGCCGCCGATGATCAAGTCCAGCTCTTGGCAAGCCGCCGCCAGACGCTCGTCTTCACGCAGGCCGATATGGGTCAGGGCAACGAGCGCGTCTACATTTGGGCGCAGGCGGGCGATCTGCTCACGGGCCGCTGACACGGGGTCGTCAAAAACAAACGCGCTGACTAGCCGCGCGGTCATACGGGGCGTCACCATCGGCACGGTCAGGCCGAACACGCCGACCCGCAGGCCGTTCGGCAGGGTCGCTTCAAATGACGGCACGGTTGGCAGCGTTTCGCCGTGGTCGTCGCGCCAGCGGATGTTGGCGCACAGCACGGGGAAGTCCGCTTTGCCGATTTTGAGCCGCAGCAAAGTGTCGGCGACATGGAACTCGCGGTTGCCGAGCGTCATGGCGTCGTAGCCGGTTTCGGACATCAGCGTTAAGATCGGCTCGCCGCCGGGCCGCACCCCGACATTGCCTGCCGAGATCGCATCGCCGGAGTCCAGCAGCAGGACGTTTTCGTGTTTGGCTTTCTCGGTTTTGAGGAACGCGGCCTGGGACACGCTCAGGTGGTTGTGGAAATCGTTCGTGTGCAGCAGCGTCAGCGTCTTCAACATTGGCGTTGTCATTGCCGCGCCGCTTCCGCTTGCTTGACGGCCTGGAGATACGCCCCAATGGCTTCGTCCAAACGTCCCTGGCGGCGCAGGATTTCGTCCACGGCGTCGCGCACGGCTCCCTCTCCGCCGGGGCGCGGGGTGACCCAATCCGCCTGCGCTTTGAGCGCGTCAGCAGCATTGGCGACGGCGATTTTCACTCCGGCGACGGCGAACGCAGGCAGGTCGTTGATGTCGTCGCCGACATACGCGGCTTCGTTTGGGCGTAGCTCATACTTGTCCAATAAGGTTTGAAGCGCGGCGGCTTTATTTCCGCAGTTCTGAATCAGATCAGTCACTTTCAGCTCCGCCATCCGCCGCTCCACCGCCCGGCTCGCCCGCCCGGAGATGACGGCGACTTTGATGCCTACGGCTTGCGCCATGACAATCCCCAGCCCATCGGCGACATGGAAAGCTTTCGCTTGAACGTCGTTGTCAGAGTAAAGCAGCGTCCCATCGGTCAGCGTCCCGTCTACATCCAGGGCAATCAGCTTAACATTTTGCATAAAATTAGAAATATCTCAAAAGAACGGGCAGCAGGAAAAATAAGCCGAATACGATGATAGCCGCGCAGCCGACAAAAATTGCCGCATGACCGTTTTTTGTCTCTTTTATATAGTATCCTGCCCAGGTGCCGACAATGATAATAGGAAAGCTGGCGAGGATTATATCCGGCAGCAGAGTCACCATGCTGCTGCTGAACTTGAAATAAGCAAGGCGGGCAACAGCAGCCGCCGCCACTGCCGTCACAAGCATCAGCAATCCCAAGCCGGCGACCAATACGGGTCCAATGCTGCCATGGAAAACTTTTGCAGTTGGCTCACTCGCAGGCTGATTCTGAGGCGGAGGGGGCCAAACATCGCTCATGGCTTAAGTGATTCCTGCTTTGACTAAATCTTTAAGCGTCAGCATCCCCACGGGGCGGCCTTCGGGGTCTACCACGGGGGCATCTCCGGCTTTCTGGCCGGGGAGCGGGTGGAAGTCGTCCAAGCGGCGCAGGCCCTCGGTCGCCAGCAGGTCCGGGGTGACGACGCCGGGATTGCGGGTCATGGCGTCGGAAGCCGGACGGGACAGCAAGTTCTGGTTGTCCAGCAGGTGCCGCCGGATGTCGCCGTCGGTCAAAAGGCCGGCGGCTTTTCCGCCGGCATCTACGATGATCGCCGCACCCGCGTTGGCTTTTGTGATGGCAAGCACCGCATCTAAAACGGTGCAGTGTTCCGGCACGACAGCCACGGCGTCCCCAGTCCGCATCACGTCGGCGACGCGCAGGGTCAAGCGCCTGCCGAGCGTTCCAGCGGGGTGCAGGCGCGAATACTGCTCCGGCGTAAACTCGCGGGCGGCCATGACGGATACGGCCAGAGCGTCGCCGACGGCGATCATGGCGGTGGTGCTGGTGGTTGGGGCCAGGCCGATGGAGCAGGCTTCACGCTCCACCCAGGCGTCCAGCACATACGCGG
>CAXTRL010000441.1:1541-3005 GCA_964246575.1 uncultured Armatimonadales bacterium | reverse complement strand
GCTTTTTGCAGGCGGCTTGGGGCGTCTTCCGCTAATGCCGCCTCACAGGCGGCGACAAACGCATCCGGCGTGTCCGCAATCCGCGCCAATTCTAAGTCGCCGTAAGGCCGGATCACGTCGCGAATGGAAGTGGAAACGACCGGACGGCCTGCGGCCAGATATTCCGGCGTCTTGGTAGGAGAAATAAAGCGCGTCGAGTCGTTCCGCGCAAACGGCAGAATTGCTGCGTCCCAGCCGGACAAGTAAGCGGGCAGTTCTTTGTAGGACTTGCCGCCTAAGTAGTGGATATTCGGCAGCGTCGGCAGCGTCGCCGGGTCAATTTTGGAGACGACCGGCCCGATAATCACCCACTGCCAGTCCGGGCGCATAGCGGCGGCGGCTCCAAGAAGGGCGACATCCAGCCGCTCGTCGATCACGCCGTAGAAGCCTAAACGCGGATACGGAATAGGCTTTTGGTCTTCCGGCTCTTCGGTGATCGTCCGCGCGGTTTGGAAGAATGGCACGTCTACGCTGCTGGGGAACGCATATACGGCAGGGTGGCGGCCCTGCTTGGCCTCAAACAGCGACTGGCCGCCGGTGAACACCAAATCAGCCCGTGCCAGCAGCATTTCTTCGCGCTCCCGCAGTGCAGGCGGCGCATCCGCGAACGCGGACAGCTCATCCATGCAGTCGTACACGGTCGCCAGCGGCGTCAAATCCGCCGTCCAGGCCGCCATCATCGGCGTGTAGTACCAGGAAACGTACTGCGTGACATGCTGCTCTTGCAGGAAGTCTCCAAGCAGGGCGCGGTACATCTCACCGTGCTGCTCTTCCGCCGGTTTCCAGGGCAGATGCGCGACCAAAACTTGGATATTTTCCTGGTACTGCTCGGTCACTTCCAGGCGCGGCCCAGGAGAATCAAAGATCGGCTCTTCCACAAAGAACACCCGATGCTTTCGCCCAAACCGCTCCAAAAGGTGCTGGGGACGCTGGTACACAAAGTTCCAGCGCAGGTGCGAAAAGCAAAGAACGTCATAAGTGGAGGGCATCGGGGTCTTCTTTCCGGTCAAAAGTTGCTGGCGTGTGCAGCAGGACGCCTTTTATTATGCCCGAATTTCGCGTCAACAAAACACAACAGTTGACAGTTTGTGCCAGAGGATTGTATGTCAAGAAAATGGGTTTGACGACACGCATAGTGTATGCTATCATGACGACATGAGTAGTCTTACCTTGTCGCTTCTGCTGGCCGCGCTGCTTCCTGCCGCATTGGCGGACGACGGACGCTGGACCGACCCGGCTTCGCAGCGGGCCGCGCTGGCGCTTGCCCGGCGGGCGTTTGACGCTTACGCCGAGCGCCGCGAGGTTCTGGAACCGCCGCGTCCCCTGCCCACACCCCTGCGGCAGCCGGCGGCGGTCTTTGTCAGCGCAATGCGCCCGGACGGCTCCCCGCGCTGCTGCATGGGCAGCTTGTACCCGACCCAGCCG
>CAXTRL010000441.1:0-1441 GCA_964246575.1 uncultured Armatimonadales bacterium | reverse complement strand
CGTTATGAGATGTTCTTCTGTGCTTCGCTTTCTTGTGATTTTTGGGCTGCTGCTTCCTGCTTCTATGTGTCCTGCGGCTTCGCGTCTTGCCAAAGCGACCAAGCCGAATTTGGACATCTTCACTTACCGCCGGTCGTATGTGCCGGGCGAAAAGGTGCAAGTGCGGCTCAGTGTCTACAACGCGCCCACAGTAAGCTTTACGGCCTATAAGATAGACTTGCCGGGGGTCGTCAAGAACAGCGCAGGATTGACGGATTTCGGGCGGACGCTGAAGGCATTAAAGCTAAACGGCCTGCCGGTGGCGGCAGCGTGGCGCTATCCCGTGGGCAAGACGTACCCGGACCAGTGGGCAGAGCGGGCGGTTCCCGTGCCGCATCTTGCGCCGGGTGTGTATCTCATCGACGCGCGGGGGCAGGGCGTGGAAAAGCGGACATGGCTGAACATTACGGCAGTGGCCCTGCTGCTGAAGCGGTCCCGGCAGGAAACGCTGGTGTCGGCGACGGACGCGGACACGGGCGCTCCTTTGCCCAATCTTGCGCTGACGGTCTTTAACGAACACGGGCCGGCGGGCAGGGTTGTAACGGGCGCGGACGGCGTGTGCCGGTTCCCGACGCCGACCCCCGGCGCGATCTGGGTTTATGGGGAGTTTGGAAAAAGCCCGGCGTTTGCGCTGGCTTCCCTGCCGCCTGCGCCGGACCCATACAGCGTTTACCAAGTCACGGATCGGCCCATCTACCGGCCCGGCCAGACCGTGCAGTATAAAGCAACTCTGCGGACCCGCACCCCTGCGCCTGTTCCCGGCGGCGTCGCGCTGCGCCCGCTGGCGTCCCTGCCGGTCAGCGTGGAAATCCGGGACGCCACCGATGCGCTGCTGTCCAAGCAAACAATGATGACCAACGCGAACGGCTCACTTGCGGGCAGCTTTGCGCTGGCGGCGGAGCCGACGCTGGGCCACTGGCAGATCGTGATCGCGCGGGGCGACAATCGGTACTTTGGCGGGTTTGACGTGCAGGCATACCGCAAGCCCGAAATGGCCGTGGCAGTTGCGTTCGCCGCGCCGCATTATCTGGGCGGCACGAAGATTCCTGTGGATGTCACTGCCCGCTACTACTTCGGCCAGCCCGTAGCCCATGCGCCGGTGACCTACCATATTGAGTTCAACGGGGACGATGCCGAGCCGGCGTTTGACGGCAGCGGCACGACAGATAGCACGGGGCATCTGCATCTGGACATCGCAACCCAGCGGCGAACATCAGACCGGGCGCTGTCCGTGACTGCAACCGTGTCTGATCTCAGCCGCCGGACGCAGGCCGGCACGGGCGACGCGGAAGTGGCGGCGGGCGAGTTCAAGCTGTCTTTGGAGACCGACAAAAGCGTCTACCACGCGGGAGAGCCGGCGATTGTCACTGTGCATAGCGAAGATTACGACGGCAAGCCCGTG
>CAXTRL010000440.1:1511-3007 GCA_964246575.1 uncultured Armatimonadales bacterium | reverse complement strand
GCGATACCAATTCAGAGACGCGCAGGCCGCAGCCGTACATGATTTCCAGCATGGCCCGGTCCCGCAGCCCTTCCGGCGTGTTTTGAGGCGGCGTCGTCAGCAGGCGTTCGATTTCCGGCAGGGACAGCGTAGTCGGCAGGCGCACGGGCGATTTGGGCGGGTCTACGGCAAGAGACGGGTCGGCTGCAATCAGCGCTTCGCGACATAGATACTGCATCCAGAGCTTTAATGAGATGGTCTTGCAAGTCAGGCTGGCGGAAGCCAGGCCGGCCCGTCGCAGGTACGCGAGAAAATCGTAGACATGGCCGGGCCGGATGCTGCCGACGCTTGAAACATCCCGGCGGCGCAGAAAGTCCACAAACTGCGTGAGGTGGTAACGGTACGCCGTCAGCGTATGCTCCGAGACGCCGCGCTCGGCGGACAGATTGGCGAGGTAGGCTTCCAGATGGGTATTCACGCCGCTTCCGTCAAGTCCTTCTGCGTGAACTCGCGCGGCTCCGCGCCGTCCTGCGTCGAGTCTTCCACATACTCGGTTTCGTCTTCCTGCCAGCCTTCTTCGCTCATTTCGGGCGGCGCGGCGGACGACGCCGGGCGGGCGCGGGTGCCGGCCCAGTAGCGCAGCATGTCAATCTTTTCTTTCATGGTCATGGACAGCGGAACGGACTGCTCCGCGACTTTGAGAATGTCGTCGGTCGTAATATCCCGGTCCAGATTGAATGCATCGTACATCGCTGAAATTACGGCTTGCTCAATCTCCGCGCCTGAGTAGCCATCGGTGGCTTCGGCCAGGGCGTTTAAATCAAACTGCGCTGGGTCGCGGCGGCGCTTCTTGAGGTGAATGGTAAAGATCTCGGCCCGCTCGGGTTCACCGGGCAGGTCCACAAAGAAGATTTCGTCAAAGCGACCTTTCCGCAGAAGCTCCGGCGGCAGCGCCGACACGTCGTTTGCCGTAGCGACCACAAAACAGGGCGCGGTCTTATCCTGAAGCCAGGCGAGAAACGTCCCAAAGACGCGGGCCGTCGTACCGCCGTCACTGATGCCCGACGACTGCGTTCCCGAAAAGCCTTTTTCCAGCTCATCAATCCAAACAATGTTCGGCGCGGTGCTTTCCGCCACCCGAATGGCCTTGCGAATGTTTTCCTCGCTTTGCCCGACAATGCCTCCGAAAATCTTCCCGACATCCATCCGCAGCAGCGGCAGGTTCCACAAAGACGCGATAGATTTAGAAGCGAGCGAGTTGTGCGTGACCGTAAAATCACCCAGCAAGAACAGCCCGTCGCTGTCTACTTGGAAGCCATAGTAGTCATCCACGCCAACCGGCGTAACCGTAATGCCGACATTCAGGACGTTCTTGCGCTGGCCGCGCGGTGGGCAGCGTTTCCGTTCCAGCCGCACCGGAACCATATTGGTATCGCCCGAAATGGAAATCCGGTAGTAGTCACCATTGCGCTTTGTTTCATTATGCGTGCAGGCTTTTTGGCAGGGAGTAATATAGG
>CAXTRL010000440.1:0-1501 GCA_964246575.1 uncultured Armatimonadales bacterium | reverse complement strand
TTGAATAACATTGTAAGTGTTGCCATGCTGATGCCCGTCGGTGTCAATCAGTCCGGCCAACACTTGCAAACGCACTTCCCGGCTGTTGGCTTTATAAACGTGCGGGATATGTTTGTTGCCAAAAACATCAAGCGATTGCATGAGACAAGCTAAAGAATTAGACATACCGCTGTTTGGTTGTCTTATCAACGCATAGCAGTTTGCAAGCCCTTTCTTCTCTCTCGTCTGAAGGCACAAGTGATGTTGTGCGGCCATTGTTTCCAGAAAATCCACAATAGGTTGATCCATTGTGGTGATAGTAGGATGGCAAGAGTGTCCGTCGCCGAGCCAGACACCGAGAAAGTAAGGGTCGAGCGGAACCGGACGTGGGGCAAACTCAACGCCCGTGCGCCAGCCCATTGCGGCTTGCTTGAAGCAGACGCTTCGCGTCAGATAATCTTTCACCGAAATGTTGATGAGCGCATTCTCATTTGCCTCTTTGAACTTCTTGTGTTGCGGAGTGTACCCACTCACCCGAAGGGAAAGAATATGGTCAGAGTTGACCGTGTACGGCTCGCCTTTCATCGGAGTAATTTGGTACATCTCATCACGGCCCTGGATTGTGGACAAGACCTCGCGCGGTTCCGAGTCTGGCCCCATAATCAAGTCACCAACGACAATATCCTGTACCATTCTGATGCTGCCGTCGTGCATCAAGATTTTTGTATTTTTGCTTACACATTTTCCGCAACCTTGCACACCTAAAATCAGGATACCTTTAGGGGCGGGCAAGCCGTAATCGCGGGCTTTTTCGGTGAAGGCGACGGTGCGCTTGTCCATCCAGTCTTTGAGTAAGTCCAAACCGCCGACGTCGGCAAAGGCTTCGGACGCCCGGTAGTATTCCAAAATGGCCGACTTGCGGATAATCTGCTCTTTTTCGGACAGCACCACGTCTACATCAAACTTGCGCCGCTCCACCAGCGACTTGGCGAAGACATTTTCCGCTTCCATCGCGGTCAAGCCCTGCGCGGCGCTTAACACCTGCTCCCGCTCTTCTTTGGTGAGCGTCGTCTGCACCTGCGGGTTGGCCCGCACCGATTCAATAATGCTGTCTAAAAGCCGGCCCAAGTCTTCGAGTGATGGCAGCTCGTAGTCTACCACCGTGATTTCTTTTTCCAGTTCCGGCGGCAGCTTCAAGACCGGCGACAGCAGCACCAGGGTCTTGTAAGACGTTTTCAGCGCATAAGTCAAGTCCCGCAGGCGACGCACTAGCGCCGTGTCGTTCAGGAACGGATGGAAGTCTTTGAGGAGAAACACGGCCTGGTCCCGCGACTCCAGCACGAAGTCTAAAGCGGCCAGCGGGTCCCGCGTGACTTCATCTCGGTTCGCCGGGTTCAGCACCATGCCCTGCGTCACCGTCCACTGGTACATCTTCTTGCCGCGAGCTTTGGTGATCGCCCGCAGGGCATCTTCCACCCGCTTTTCTTCCCACGAGACCACATAAATGATCGGGTAACGCGCC
>CAXTRL010000439.1:0-3019 GCA_964246575.1 uncultured Armatimonadales bacterium | reverse complement strand
TGCGCGGAGCTTGGCATTTCGGTCCTGAACAACTCGGCGCTGCCGATTTACTTCACTAAAGGACTGCACATTCCCACGGGAACATACACCCTGCTGATGATTCCTTTTTTTATCAGCGAAGTGCTGTTTAAGTCGCCGCTTGGGGTGCTGGCGGATAAAATCGGGCGCAAGCCGCTGATGCTGGGTGGGGCGATGGTGACGGTGTTCACGCCGCTGTTCTTTATCACGATCCACTACGACTACTTAGCGGCAACGGCGGTGATTACGCTGCTGACGTTTGGGTTCCTGCGGCTGCTCGATGGACTGGGGCAGGCGGCGCTGTGGCCGTCGCTGTATGCGTATGTTGGGGACGTCGTCACGGAAAAGAAGCGGGGCGCGGCAATGGGAGCGCTCAACGTCGTTTACATGATTGGGATCGCGTTTTCTTTTCTCGTCGGCGGATTTGTGGACGACAATTTTGGGCCGATATTCGCCAAGCAAGCGACGTTTGCCGATCAACTGGGCCGTTTTAATGCCCGGTTTCAGGCGCGGGTCCACACGATTGGGCCGCACCTGCGCCACGGCCTGCATCCGCATTCGGTCCCGCTGCCGCCGGCTATCGTTATTCCGCCGGTCCCGCATTATGACTTCCGGCCTGAATATTATTATCCGTCATTCATTTTGACATCGGTCTTGTTCGGGATCGCCGTGCTGGCGGCCCTGGCGGCGCGGGGAAAAGTGCGGCACGAAAACACGCACCCGGACCAGGCATCGGACGAGGCCATGACCTGGGATGGGTTTCTGGCGGCGCTGAAAACCGTGCCGCAGTTTCTGGCGCTGGCGTTTGTGACGTTTCTGGGAATCGGCTGCATCGCGCTTCTGGTTAAAAAGTTTGCGCTGGACGAGTACGGCATGACCGAAACGCGGTTTGGGCTGCTGGTGCTGGGGCCGGCGCTGGCGATTGCGCTGGTCGCGGTGCCGGCGGGGCATCTGGCGGACACATGGGGTAAGACGCGCTGCGTCCGCCTCGGCTTCACTCTCTGTACTGTCGGTCTGTGGGGCATTCCCTTCCTGCACCACCTTCATGCCGGGATCAACGGCTTCATGGCTTCGGCGGGCGTTCTCGGCGTTGGTTTTGTGCTGGCGTTCCCGGCATGGCTGGCGCTGCTGACGGAGCTTGGCGGGGAGCGGCAGCGCGGCACGGTGTTTGCGGCCGTTTCCACGGCGCAGGGGCTGGGAATGCTGCTGGGAGCGTCCGTGAGCGGCTACATTTACAGCGGGCTGGGGCATATCGCGCCGTTTATTGCGGCTTCCCTGCTGGTTTCGCTCGGCACGGCGCTGGCGCTGATCTTCGTGCGTGACAGCCGCCTGCACTTCTCCGCTTCGTAGGCGCTTTTGCAAGTAAACATAAACGCACGATTAGGATTTTCAGGCTGGTTTGTTTTCATTAAAAAACGGCTTGCACAAATGCTTGGCCTGTGTTATAATGAAACAGTCTTGCTCCAAAGCAAAAAATCATTGAGATCACAAACGAGCGCCGGGCTATTTGACCCGCCGCCGCATTTATTCCCCCTGTACCGATTAAACCTTGAACCTTGCCGCGCGACTGAGTATCATCCGCGCGGCTCTTGTGTCCTATCTTTGTTTTTCTTTGCGTCCTTTTCTTTGTGTCTTTTTGCCGGTTTTCGGCCAATCCGGCGCTTTGCATGAGGCCGGCTTGCACACAACCAGGGAGGTTGTATTCGTCTTGAACACAGAACGCACTTCTTCCAGCGCCTCGCGCTCTTCCGCTCTTTCTTCTGCTCTGTCTTTGCCGCATATCCGCGTTGTTTTCGCCTGGATGACGGCGGCTCTTGCCCTGGCTGGGCTGACAGCAACGGCGTCGCAGGCAGGACTGAAACCCGCTTCGGCCAGCGGGACCGGCGCGGTCCTTGCGCTGGCGGCCCAGCTTCGCAGCGCCCGTTCCCATGCCGATGCCGCCGCAAACGGTACGGCCTCCACGCGGCACACCCCGAGCGGACGCGCTTTGCTGCCCCGGCGCATGCTGCATTCGGGCGCTTTGGTCGGACGGGCCGCAGCGGCGGCAAGCGTGGTTCCAATCTCCGAGGGCGTCCAGACCTACGACGTGGACAGCCCGCCCCCGGCGTTCCGGCCCTTGATCGGCTACGGCAGCGCTGGGGCGCTCAACAACAGTTCGACCAATCCGCCGGTCTACATTTCATCCCTGACGCCGACCAACCTGACCCCCGTGTGGTCGGCGGATGAGACGTTCCTTGTGTATGCGTCCAACCGCACGCAAACCGGCGGCTTGAATGCCGATGGAATAAACCCGGACGGCAGCGCCGGCTCCCGCTTTCACCTGTGGGCGATTTCCGTCAACGGCGGCGAAGCGTTCCAAATCACGACCAGCACCGGCCCTTCCGGCGGCGGTGAACTGTTTCCGACCCTGTCCCAGAACAATCTGACCCTTGCGTTTACGTCGGATGCTTCCTCGCCCGACGTGCAGAACCTGTACGCAATTCCATTTTCGTATTCTTTGTTGTCTTCCGGCACGGTCGCGCCGATCAACCTGACAGCCAGCATGGCAAACCCGAACCCGCCTGCGTCCCTGACGCTGCGCGGCACGTCGGAACTTGCCAGCGCTCAAGCGACCGGCTTTGACCAGGTGCAGCGCCCGACGTTTTCCCCAAACGACGCCCAGCTCATCGTGTTTTCCGCCCACAGCGTCAACTACTCCAACAATGGCGACGTCAACGCTAACCATAACCATCTGTATTTCCTTTACACCAGCTCCGGCGGCTTCAGCCCCGGTCAGAACGTGTCCTACCCCGGCAAGCTGACCGATGGCCCTGCCGATGACACCGACCCGACATTTGCCCCGGACGGCACTTACATTGCGTTCGCATCTACGGCTGACGCCAACGGCTTCACGCGAAACCCGAATAATGCCTTTGGGCCAAACCCGCCGACTGCCCAGCAGGACCCAAATGACTCCCAGTCGCTGTCCACCGGCACGGGCGCCGGCGGCCTTCGTTCCGTG
>CAXTRL010000438.1:0-3020 GCA_964246575.1 uncultured Armatimonadales bacterium | reverse complement strand
GACTCTTTTCGCTACGACATCAGCCGCGCCGCCCGGTACGGCGGCGTCAATGTGCTGGCGGTGTCGGTCAACCCGGCGCACCATGAAGGCTGGTGGTACGAAGGCGGCGGCATCTACCGCCATGTCTGGCTCAACGTCGCTTCTCCTGTGCATATCGCCCCGTGGGGCGTGTTCGTCTCAACAAAGATGCCGGAGCCTGGCGCAGATGGTGTTGCCGCACCCGCCACGGTTGTGACCAAGACCATTTTAGTCTGGCCGGGACAGAGGCATCTGGGGAACTACCGGGTTTCTTGGCGAATTGCAGACCCAGCGGGAAAAACCGTCGCGGCAACCGCCGTGCTGTTTCAGTTCGGAGCGAACTACAGGCCCGGACCGATGGAGATTCCGCAGCCGATATTTGTCGCTCACCCCCAGCTTTGGTCACTAGAAACGCCGCAGCTTTACCGGCTGCACACGGAGGTAAGTCGGAATGGTCAAGTCGTGGATGCGACTGATACAGCGTTTGGGATACGCACTATTCGCTTTGACGCGTAGCGCGGCTTCTTTCTGAACGGCAAGCCTGTGAAGATTAAGGGAACGTGCAACCATCAGGATTTTGCGGGGGTGGGGATCGGGATGCCCGACTCGCTGCTTTACTGGCGCATCAAGAAGCTTAAAGCGATGGGCAGCAATGCGTACCGCATGTCCCATAATCCGCCTGCCGCCGAGCTTTTAGACGCCTGCGACAAGCTGGGAATGCTGGTGATGGACGAAAACCGGCACTTGGGCGACACGGAAGAAGCCAAGTCGTCGCAGACGACCCCCTATTCGGACCTCAGCGAGCTGACAAGCATGATCCAGCGGGACCGCAACCATCCCAGCATTATCATGTGGTCCCTATGCAACGAGGAAGGCATCCAGGATACGCCGCACGCAAGGGACATCTTCACGGCGATGATGAAGGTCGTCAGCGCCAACGACGGCACGCGGCCCGTCACCTGCGCCATGAACGGCGGCTACTTTTCGCCGGACGGCATCACGTCGGTGGAAGACTTGCAGGGCATCAATTACTCACCGAATAACTACGACCAGTTCCACGCCCTGCACCCGAACATGCCTCTGTACGGCAGCGAGACGTCCAGCGAAGTCGGAACGCGCGGCGTCTACGACCAGGCAATCTTCAAGAGCAACGGGGCAAGCTACCGGGGCGATCAGGAAAAGAGCTATGTCAGCGCTTATGACAATACCCCGGTCCCCTGGGGGCAGTCGGCGGAAGCGGCCTGGCAGCCTATCGCCGACCGGCCCTATGTCGCAGGCGGCTTTGTTTGGACCGGGTTTGATTACAAAGGCGAGCCGACGCCGTTCCTTTGGCCGGACATCAATTCCAATTTCGGCGTCATGGACGAATGCGGCTTCCCCAAAGACACGTATTACTACTACCAGTCGGTTTGGGGCGACAGGCCGATGGTGCATGTCTTCCCGCACTGGAACTGGGCCGGCAGGGAAGGGCGGCCGATTGACGTGTGGGCGTACAGCACCGCCGACGCCGTGGAGCTGCTGCTGAACGGCAAAAGCTTGGGCGTACAGCCCGTGCCGAAGAACGGCCATGTCCACTGGCTGGTGCCTTATGCGCCGGGAACACTCACCGCGCGGGGTTTGCACGGCGGCCAGGTCATTGCGACGGACACCGTGGAAACAACGGGCGCACCCGCCGGGCTGAAACTGACGACGGATCGGACGGCGCTGGCAGCGGACGGCGAAGACGTAACGCCGGTGGAAGTGGATGTCGTGGACGCGGCAGGGCGCATCGTGCCGACGGCGAGTAACCTGGTGACGTTTGCGCTCTCCGGTGCGGGCCGGATTGCCGGCGTGGGGAACGGCGACCCAAGCTGCCATGAGCCGGACCAAGCCAGGGAGCGGTCAGCGTTCGGGGGTAAGTGCTTAGTCATTGTCGGGGCCGGGGAAACGGCAGGCAAGCTGACCCTGACCGCCGCGTCGCCCAGCTTAGAAAGCGCGTCCCTGCACCTCACAAGCCGCTGAAAGGGGCAGGCGAAAAGAGCGTGCGTGCATTACCCGGTTGCGCCCGCCTGACTTGGCGGCGTACAAAGCCTGGTCGGCGGCGGCAACAAGTGCGGCGCTTCCAGCGCAGTCCAGCGAAAGCGTGGCGACGCCGAAGCTTGCGGTCACCGCCCGGCAGTCCCACTCGGCATTTTCAATTGTCATCCGGCAGCGCTCGGCCGCCCGAAGCGCCCCGGCTTGATCCGTGTGCGGCAGGACAACAACAAACTCTTCGCCGCCGTAGCGGGCGACAAAATCACATTCCCGCATGGTGTGCGCCAGCAGATGCGCCACTTGCTTGAGAACTGCGTCCCCAGCGGGATGGCCGAACGTGTCGTTGAACTGCTTGAAATTGTCCACGTCCAGCATCAGCAGGGACAGCGCGGTTTGATGACGCTCTGCCGTTTCGCACTCCGCCAGCAGCCGTTCTTGAAACGCTCGGTGGTTTTTCAGGCCGGTCAGACCGTCCGTCGTCGCCAGATCGCACAGTTCCCGGTTGGCTTGCTCAAGTTCTTGCTTTTGGACTTCCAGCATCACGGCATAGTCGTGAATGCGCTGTTCGGCCCGCTTGCGCTCGGTCAGGTCATGCCAGACCGCCAGCATGGCCGGCTTTTCGTCGAGTGTTACGGGAGTCAAAATGACTTCTGATGGAAATTCTTCCCCGTCCATCCGGGTGAGGAGCCACTCAGAGCGACACACGCCGTTTTTGTAGGCGGCAGCGGCCATATCACGTCCCTTTTCTGCGGAAAGCTGTCCGTCCGGCTGATACTGAGGTGATCGCAAGTAAGGGGGCAGCGACATCACCTCCGCTTTACTCGAACAGCGCAGCATGTCAAGCGCCGCCTGATTACAGTCTACGATGCCTTCTCTTGTTGCAAGGAAATGCGCTTCGGAGGAATGCTTGAACAGCACCCGGAAGCGTTCCTCGGTCCGCATCCGCTCCGTCACATCCATTGTGGTTCCCACTAGCCGCAGCAAGTTTC
>CAXTRL010000437.1:0-3033 GCA_964246575.1 uncultured Armatimonadales bacterium | reverse complement strand
TAGCAGGAGGCGTCAGGCTGCCGTTCACGGTTCGCATCGGCGACGGCGATCCGCAGTGGGACGAAGTGGATACGGTGCAGTCGGCGGCAGTCAACGTTTCCCTTGCGCCGGACCAATTTACGCTGCCGCCAAATCCCGCGCCTGATTTTCGGTTCCTTGACGGCAAAACTTCGACAACGATCCCATTTCGGCTGGAAGACAACAAAATCCTGGCGGCTGTTCGGCTGAACGGACAAGGGCCGCTGGAAGCCGAGCTGGATTCCGGCGGGAACTACATTGTGCAGCCCACTACCGCCGAGCGCTTGCGGCTGACAGGGCAGGGGGCCAGCCAGGAAGGCGGCGGGGGAGAAGGTTTTGTTGCCGCAAGCCGGGTCACGGTCGGCAGTGTGGATTTGGGCGACATTCGGCTGACGAACCAGCCCTACAAGATACTGCGCTTCGCCAAAAAAGCGCCGGAGCGCACGATTATCGGACTGCAAATCTTGCAGCGTTTTGTTGTGCGTGTTGACTTTGACAAGCAGACGATTACACTCACTCAGCCGGACAAGTTTGTTTACTCCGGTGCCGGCACGATAATCCCGTTTCATTTCCAAGACAACCAGCCGGAAGTTTACGGCGCGGTAGACGGCATCGCGGGAGTCTTTACGATTGACACCGGGGACAACGGCTCACTGCTGCTGATCGCCCCGTTCGTTAAGCGCTACGGTTTGGTGGAGCGGTACAAGGCGACGGTTCCCTACGGCGGCAGCGCCGTCGGCGGCGCGACCCACGGCCTGAGGACGCATGTCGGCGCAGTGGCTTTGTTCGGCCCGGATGGGCGGCCTGCCGTGGAAGCCTACAATCCTTCTACGCGGCTTTCGCAGCAGAAGGGCGGCTTTGACGCTGACCGCTACGTTTCCGGCAGCATCGGCCTCGGCATCCTCAAGCAGTTCAACTTGATTTTTGACTACAGCCGCCAGCAAATCATTCTGGAAAAGAACCAAAGTTATGTCAAGAGTGCCATTCCTTAACGCAGCGAATCTGTGACGAAAAAAAGCCGCCGGCATCTGCCGGCGGCTTTTTTTGCATGAGAGCTTTGTGTTACAGCAGGGTCCCAGTATAGTTAATTTGGCCTTCATGGTACGACATGTTCCAGAACGGTTCCAGAAAGAATGCTGCCATTAAGCTTACATGACAGCCGCCGGCCTGCACGATTTTTGCCGTCGCGCTATTTTGCACCGCGCATTCGGCAAGCTGACCGAGCGCGGAGCGGCCTTTGCCGAGCGGCTGCCACTCGCGCTTGTCTTCGGGCAGGGCCAGCGCGGCTTGAAGGAGATCGCCTGCGCTTTTCTCGATTGCGGCGGCAGCATATTCTTAGAATGTCATAGTAAGTTTCTTCGAGGCGGTACGAAGTAATTGAAGACCCCCAGCCCCCAATAATGGGGGTTAGGAGGTCCGAAAGCCGTTTCTAAAGCAGGTTTTTCTTGACGACAGTTCCCTGCGGGGAATCGCCAACGGTATAGCCGAACGCTTCAATCTCGGAGCGCAAGGCATCGGAGCGGGCGAAGTCTTTAGACTTTCGGGCGTCGTCGCGCTGCGATTTCAGCAAAAGCACTTCGGCGGGCAGGGCGTCTTCGGCTTCCGTGATGGTTGGAACGGCGACGCGGGAGCGGGTTTCGATGTCTAACCCCAGCACGGAGTCAAACTCGCGCCACAGGCGGTACGACTTGGCTTCGTGCAGGGCGGCGACGGCGCGGGGCAGGTTCAGGTCATCCGAGATGGCGTCAAAGATTGTCTGCTTGTATGCCTGGTACTCCTGGTCGGATAGTCCGTCGTTTTCGCCGATGCGGGATTTTAGCTCGTACACTTTGCCCAGCGCTTTGGTGGCGGCGTGGAGCGAGTCCCAGGTTTCGACGTTGAACGCAAGCTCCGAACGGTAATGAGCCGTGAGGCACAGGTAACGGTAAGCCAGCGGGTCAAAGCCTTCATCCAAAAGCCGCTGCACGGTCAAAAAGCCGCCGCCGGACTTGGACATCTTGCCGCCCTGCACAGTCAAAAACGCGCCATGCACCCAGAACCGGGCGAACTGCTGGTCGGTGGCGCACTCGCTTTGGGCGATTTCGTTGGTGTGATGCACCGGAACGTGGTCAATGCCGCCGCAGTGGATGTCCAAAGTTTGGCCCAGATACTTCATGCTCATGGCCGAGCACTCAATATGCCAGCCGGGGTAGCCTTCGCCCCAGGGCGACGGCCACTTCATAATATGCGCGGGTTTGTTGGTGAACCACAAAATAAAGTCGGCGGGATGGCGCTTGCCGGCGTCAATGTTGACTTCTTCCCGTGCACCCGCCATCTGCCCGCCGAGGTTCAGCCCAGCCAGTTTGCCGTAATCGGCGTTTTTGGCCGTGTCAAAGTAGACGCCCTCGGTGGTTTCGTAGGTGTATCCCTGCGCTTCCAGCCGCTCAATCAGCGCGATCATTTCGGCGATATGGTCCGTGGCGCGGGGCGTAACTTGGGGCCGGATAATGTTGAGTTTGGCGGAGTCGGCGAAGAACGCGGCTTCGTAAAACTTGGCGATTTCCCAGGGCGACTTTTGTTCGCGCTCGGCGGCGGTCGCCATTTTGTCTTCCCCGGCGTCGGAGTCCGAAGTCATGTGGCCGACATCCGTGATGTTCATCACATGCTCAATGTCCCAGCCGTGCATTTGAATGGCCCGGTGCAATAGGTCTTCAAAAATATACGTCCGCAGGTTGCCGATATGGGCAAAGTTGTAGACGGTCGGGCCGCAGCAGTACATCCGCGCCGTTTTGCCGTCGGCAGGCGTGAAGACTTCTTTGGTGCGCGAAAGCGTGTTATGTAAAACCAGGGGTGTCATGGCGCTATTATAGCACATTGACACCCCTGCGCCGAAGCCGCCTTCATTGTTGCCGCAGCATTGCTTCAATTTCGGCAGTGCTACAACCTATTTTCTATGCCTTCCATTTCAATCCTTCCGCTGTTGGTTGCCTGGCGATAAGTTTCCGCCCAGCAGTGGATAGCCGTCATAATCGGCTG
>CAXTRL010000436.1:0-3036 GCA_964246575.1 uncultured Armatimonadales bacterium | reverse complement strand
CCTTCCTGCACTAAATCTTCCAGCGGGACGTTTTGGGTGAAGAATTGCCGGGCCTGCTTTTGGACCAGCGGGCGAAATTGCAGCACCAAAGCGTCGCGAGCCGCCGCCGCGCCGGGGCCGCCGGCATGGTACTCCGCCAGCAGCTTTCGGGCGCGGGTTTCATCGTCCTGCCGGCTTGAGCCGCGCCGCTCCGGCCCGGCCCACGTTTTTTCTGTTTCTTTGCCTGTTTCTGTCATTCGAAACCCTCGCCCCGTCCGCACCAAAAGGGCAGGGCGGGGGTGTTTAGTGAATTGAGCTGACCAACTTGAAAATTGGCGACATGACCGAAATCGCGATAAAGCCGACCAGAACGCCCATCGAGACGATCAAAAGCGGCTCAATCAGCGATGTCAGGCCCTTGACCATCGCGTCCACTTCGTCGTCGTAAAAGTCGGCGACCTTGCAAAGCATTTCGGACAGCCGGCCTGTTTCTTCGCCGACATCCACCATATGCGTGACCATCGATGGAAATAGGCCCGACGCCGCCAGCGGCTGGCTGATTTTTGCGCCTTCCCGAATGGACGTCCGCGCGTTGGCGATGGCTTCCGCGAGAACCGCATTGCCGGACGTTTCGCCGATGATTTCCAGGGAGCGCATCATGGGAACGCCCGACGCAATCAGCGTGCCGAACGTCCGGCAGAAGCGCGAAATGCTCAGCTTCAGCGACAAATCGCCGAAAATCGGCAGCTTCAGCTTGTACTTGTCAATTTGATAGTGGCCCTTCGCCGTCTTGTCGTACTGCTTGAAGCCAACAAACGCGCCCACGCCGCAGATAATGACCACCCACCAGAACTTTTGCAGCCAGTCGCCCGTCGCAAACAGCGCCAGCGTCACCGGCGGCATCTCCACGTCCATAGACAGGAAGATCTCTTTAAACCGAGGCAGCACAAACATGAACAGCGCAATGACCATCACGCCGGCAAAGTTCAAGACAATAATGGGATACATCATTGCGGACTTGATTTTGCCCTTTATTTCCATTTCCTTTTCCAAGAATCCTGCCAAGCGATCCAAAATAACATCTAAAATACCGCCGATTTCAGCGGCCCGGATCATATTGATGTAAAGCTTGGTGAATGCGTGGGGATGTTTGGAAATCGCGTCAGTCAGCGACAGGCCGCTTTTGACATCTTTGCGGGTGGTGTTGATGACCATTTTCATGGCCTCTTCTTTGGTCTGGCTTTCCAGAATGTCCAGGCATTTGATGATCGGAATGCCCGCGTCAATCATGGTCGCAAATTGCCGGGAAAAGATCACCAGCGTTTGCAGCTTGATTTTCTGCGCCTTGCCGCCCGCCATCTGCATCTTAAAGCCGGGCTTGGCCTCGCCCAGCGAGACGACATGAAAAGACTGCTCATGCAGTTTCGCCAGCACCACCTGCTCGTTGTCGGCCTCCACTTTTCCCTTGACCATCCGCCCCGCCGGATCAACGGCGTCGTATGTAAATGTTGCCACGATACCTCCTGCACACTGAAACACTAAAACAAAAGCAGCGCTATGTCGTGTTTAGTATCGGCAGAACCGACAGGAGGCGTTAGGGGACATACGTTAGGGACCATGACATAAATGTCACAGTCCCTAATTTTTGATTTACTTCCGCTTCTTTCCCAGCGCCTGCCCAACGACTTTGGCCGCGCTGAGGCCCGACGCGCCGAAGACGCCGCCGCCAGGGTGGGTGCTGGCAGCCGTCAAAAAGAGGCCGGGGATCGGCGTCTTGTACTCGGCCAGTTCCGGCAGCGGGCGAAACGCGAACATCTGGTCCAGAGACATTTCTAGGTGCATGACGTTGCCGTTGATGAGGCCGAGAGTGCGCTCCAAATCCAGCGGGGTCTGGATAAAGCGTTTTTTAATCGCGCCGCGCATATTCGGTGCATGGGCGTAGAGTATTTCGCAAATCGAGTCGGCGACTTCTTCCCGCGTGTCGTCCCAAGATAGCCCATCGCGGCGTTTGTAGGGGAAATACTGAGACCACAATTGAACGATGTGCTTGCCGGGCGGGGCAATGGAGCTGTCTAATGCCGTGAACGTCATCGCCAGCACGGCAGGCTTCTTGGACGGATACCCGCCGACATAATCGGCGTAGGCGTCAGTCAGATACTCCGGCGTCGGACACAACAACTGCATTCCCTGATGCACAATATTGGGCTGGCCGCCGCCGTAATCAGGTAACTCAGAAGCCGCGCACCGAACCGTCATGCCGAACCCGTTGCCGACATTCAGCGCGTCCAGCCGCCGCCCTAAATCGCCCGGCAGGTCTTCCGGCTGCAAAAGCGTCTTAAACGTCGTCAGCACATGGCACGCCGCGACCACTGCTTTGGCTGAGTACGTCTGTCCACCTACGATAACGCCGGTCGCCTTGCCCTGCGCCATCACAATCCGCTCGGCAGGGGCATCGGTCAGCACCGTGCCGCCCAGTGCCTCAAACGCACGTCTTAATGCCGTGGTCAGCATCCCGGAGCCGCCTTTGGCCCGCTTCGCGCCGGTCTCATGGACGGCGGTGTACCACGATGCAAACGGCCCTGTCCCCGGCTCGGTCGGCGCAGGGCCGGACTGCGCCGCAAGCCAGCCCATCGCCGCCCGCATTTCCACGCTCTCAAACGTCTCTTTAATTAGCCGCCCGTATCCCGACACAATCATCCGCAGCGCGTCCGCCGTCGAGCGCCCCGGCGACTTCGCCATGATGACATGCCGCCCGAAGTTCGCCATCGTCGGCGGCTTTTGGAACGCCTCAAACACGCCGCGCGTCACAGGACTCCAGCGCTTGATAAAGTCCTCGTAAGCGACCGCGTCACGCGGCGACACCTGCGCGATGCTCTGGCAGGTCTTCCCTAAGTCTCGGTGGAAGCAGATCGCCCGCCCGTCCGCCATTGGGAATGCCGCCCACGGGTCCATCTCAACGTATTCCAGCCCGTACTTTTCGAGTTCCAAGTCCGCCACAATCGGCGTCCGGTGAATCATCAAATGCACCGACGAGCCTATATCAATCTTGTACCCCGG
>CAXTRL010000435.1:0-3038 GCA_964246575.1 uncultured Armatimonadales bacterium | reverse complement strand
GGGAACTTCATACTCCGCCGTCGTCGCCCGCTACGGCTACCCGGAAGACACGCAAATCGCGGGTTCCATCGTCGACATTGACTACAAAGACACCCTGCACTGCGGCTTCCAGTTCTTAGACCAGCGCCTCGTCGGGATCATCGTTGCATCCCCAGACTAGGAAATAATGCCGTGCTGAAATCGATGTCAGGACCAGTCAAGAAGGTAATTCTTTACCTTGTCATCGTGATAGTCCTTGCCGCTGTCATAGGGGTCATCAATCACGCTTGGCCGCCTGCCTCCTTACTTGGGGTTGTCGTAGGAATGTCTTGTTACTTGTATCACAGAGAGCAATCTTTGGAAGAGCATGTCAGAAAGGCAGACATCAATGATTCGCACAATTGAAGCCACAATTGATGAGCGGGGAACCGTGCTGCTTCAGGAAGCGGTTGCTCTTTCTGCAACCCGCCGCGCTCTTGTCACAATTCTTGATGAGGAACCGTACCTCAGCGAAACGGCTTTGCTGAGTGAAGCTGCGCTGGCCGAAGATTGGAACCGGCCAGAGGAGGATGCGGCATGGTCCCATCTTCAGCCGGAGCGGTAGTCATGGTGGCATTTCCATTTTCGGATTTGTCACAATCAAAACTTCGGCCTGCCGTTGTTTTGGCGGACGCAGGACGCGGTGATTGGGTACTGTGCCAAATTACCAGCAAGTCCTATGCAGATGCGCGTGCCGTGCTTTTGGACAATGGCAGCTTTCGCCTCGGCTCGCTTCGGGTTGCAAGTTACGCACGGCCCGGCAAGCTGTTCACTGCCAGTAGCCGCCTGATTAGCTTTGAGATTGGCACTCTCAAGCCGGCTGCTTTTGATCAGGTGTTGGCGGCAGTCATCAGCCTGCTTCAATTGCAGCAGCAGAGTTAAAGATCTGAAGTCACTGAAAGAACTGAACGGAAATGGCGGACCGCAGCGACATTGATGAGGTGCGGGCAAGAATTGACCTTGTTTCTGTGGTGGAGCGGTATGTTACGCTGAAACGCGCGGGAAGTAAGCTTAAAGGTCTTTGCCCATTTCACCAGGAAAAAACGCCGTCATTTACGGTCAGCCCTGAAATTGGGCGCTGGTACTGCTTCGGCTCCTGCGGCGAAGGCGGCGACGTTTTCAAGTTCGTCCAAAAGATTGAAAACTTGTCGTTCCCGGAAGCGCTGGAGCGGCTGGCTTTGCAGGCCAATGTCACGCTGACCGGACGCGGCGGCCCGCGTGACGCAGCTTCCGGGGACGCGCCGCGCTCGGAGGCCGGCGAGAAAGATCGCATTTATCGCATCAACGCCCTGGCCCTGCGCTTTTACCGGGATGTGCTTGCCCGGTCGTCCGTGGCCCGCGACTATTTAGGGGAGCGCGGCCTGGTCCATGCCGTGCAGGAAAGTTTTTCGCTCGGGTTCGCCGCCGATGAATGGGACGGCCTGTGCCGGCATTTGACCCAAAAAGGCGTGGCGCTGGCTGACGCCGAGAAAGCGGGGCTGGTCACAATCGGTGAGCGCGGGACGTTTGACAAGCTGCGCGGACGCTTGATTTTTCCGATCTTTGATGTGCAGGAGCGGCCCATTGCGTTCGGCGGGCGGCTGATCGCCGAAGCGCGGCCCGGCCAGCCCAAATACTGGAACTCGCCGGAAACACCGGTTTTCTCGAAAAGCCGCACCCTGTACGGCCTGTGGCGGGCGCGAAAAGCGATTGCGGCGCGAGAACAAGCCATTGTTGTGGAAGGCTACACGGACGTCATTGCCTGCCATCAAGCGGGCTTTGAGAACGTCGTCGCGACGCTTGGAACTTCGCTGACCGAAGAGCATGTCCAAACGCTGGCCCGTCTGGCATCGCTAGTCCTGCTGGCGTTTGACGCTGATTCGGCGGGCCTGAAAGCCGCAAGCCGGGCCGCACAGATCTTTGAAGCCCAGGAAGTGGAAGTGCGGGTCTTGGATTTGCCTGAAGGCGAAGACCCGGACAGCTTGCTGCGCTCCGGCAAGCGGTTAGTCTTTGAGCGGGCGATTGAGTCGGCGCTGCCGCTGACCGAGTACCGCATCACGCGGCTGATTCGCAAAGGTCCGGCAGAAACGGACCGGGACCGGGTGGCGCTATTCCGAAAAGCGCTGCCGATTTTAGCTGCCGTGCCGTCCATGCTGGAGCGCGAGCAGTATGTCAAAATGCTGGCCCCATACCATCCGCACTACGGCGCAGGGGCGGCGTTTGCCGAAGAGCATATCCGGCAGGATGTCGCCGCCCAAATAGCCGGGCAGCACGGGCAGGGAACCGGCAGCAATACAAACTACGCCAACAACGGGCGGCGCTCGGCTCCCCTGCCGCAGCCGCCGCCCGGAGGCGGGGCGACGGAGCAGGCGGAGCGGCATCTGCTCCGGGCGATGCTCAGCGATGACCCGGCGCTTGCCGGTCCCGCGCTGGAAGCGATCACGCCGGACGAGTTCGTGTCCGAGCGAGCGCGAATGTTGGCACTGTTTATGCAGGAGCGTTACCGGCAGGGGCAGCCGCTGGAGCCGAAATCCGTGCTGGCGGCGCTCGGCGATGACCCCCGCGCCGATATGCTGGCGGATCTGCTGATGAACAGCGGCGAAGAGCCGCTGCTGCCGGATTCGCTGACCGGCGAAATCGCACATTTGAAAGACCGGGCCAAAGGACAAATGCTGGCGGAGCTGAAACAGCGCATCGCCGGCGGCACGGCGGACACAGAGGCGCTGCGGCAGTTTGCCCAGCTTCAAGGCGAGCTGCGCGGGACGCCGAAGTTGCCGGCAGGCCGCGAAGGAAAATAAACGTGGTGACAGAAGAAGCGAGTACAAGAGAAGCGAGCAGCGCTGCCGCTCCGTCCCTCGCGGACGACAGGCGCGAAGAGCGAGGGGAGTTAAGCGAAAGCCTGGGCGAGCACAATCCCAATGAAAGCGGGCTGGATGACCTCCTTCAGTTTATGGACGAGGACGTGCCGGTTGTCCGCCGGGCTTCGGAGCTTGCGTCTGCGGCGTTCGCTGAGGAAGGCCGGAGTGAGACGCATCTTCCTG
>CAXTRL010000434.1:0-3040 GCA_964246575.1 uncultured Armatimonadales bacterium | reverse complement strand
AGCGGACCGGAGAACATGCGGCTTGGCCTGAGCCATGCCAAAGCCAATCAGCCTGCGCTGCTTTGCACGTCCGACCTGCCATTGATCACCGCCGAAAGTGTCCGGGCGTTTGTGGCGGCTTGCCGGTCAGACGCCCAAGTGACGGTGGGGCTGGTCCGCGCGGAGGCTTACCAGGAGGCGTTTCCGGGTGCGCCGCCGTCGGAGTTTGTTTCGCTGACAGACATTGGGCCGGTGACGATGGCCGGGTTGTTCCAAATCCAGCCGGATTTACTGGTGCGCCGGGCCGCGCTGTTTGACACGCTGTTCCATGCCCGCAAATCGCAGCGGCGGATGGCGGGCATCGCCGGTCCAAAGCTGCTTTGGCAGCTTGCGACGAAAACTCTGCGCTTGTCTTCGCTCACGCAGCGGGCCGAACAGCTCCTTGGCGGCCCGGTCCAAGTCGTACTGGACGCCGACCCGACACTCGCTTACGACGCCGACATGTTAGATGATTACACCTACGCCGCAACCTGTTTTGGAACCTAACTCACCCCCTCCGCGCCACTTCATGCGCGAGCGCTCCATGCTGACCCGCATTGTCGTCGGCTTGCTGGCGGGGGCCTTCTACATCACCCTGGTGTTTCTGAACAACGGCCTGCCGTTTGCGCTGGGCGTGGCGCTGTTTTCCGTATTTGGCACATTGGAAATGTATCGGGCGGTCAAAAAGCAGGGCGGCGAGCCGAGCGAGTTTCTCGGCGTCCTCGCCTGCGTTGCGTTCCAGATTATCGCCTGGACCCACAACGGCCGGCAGTTCGGGCCGTACCTGCCGGCGTCCCTGCTGCTGCTGGTCATCGCAACCCTGCTGACGGAGCTGTTCAAGCGCCGTCCGAGGCCGATTGTCACGATTGGAACCACGCTGCTCGGCACGGTGTATGTCGGCTGGCTATTTTCGTATTTGACCCTGCTTCACGGGATGCAGCCCGGCATGATTCGGTTCAGTGGCGCAAACATCCCGCTGCTGATCCCGCCCCTCGCCCACACGACGCCCGGCGAATGGCTGGTCATTTTTGTTTCCGCGTGTACCTGGATGTGCGACACGGGAGCGCTGTTCTTCGGCAAAGCCTTTGGGCGGCATAAGCTGGCTCCGAATGTCAGCCCCGGCAAGACTTGGGAAGGCTCAGTCGGCGGCGTCTTCACGTCCCTGGTTACCGGCGCGGCGCTCGGCCACTGGCTGCACCTGCCGATGGTCCACGCGCTCGGCCTCGCCGCCCTGTGCGCCGTAGCCGGCCAAATCGGCGACCTTTGCGAATCTGTCCTCAAGCGCGATCTCGGCGTCAAAGACTTCGGCACCGTTCTCCCCGGCCACGGCGGCATCTTAGACCGGATCGACTCCATGCTCTTCTCCGCCCCCCTCGCCTACTACTACGTCCTATTCTTCCTCATGCGCGTACATTAGCTCCTGTGCCTGCTTGGCTTGCTCTAAGAGAGGCGCAACAACTTCGTCAATTTCTTTAAGCTGCCGATGCGATAACTTGTGACCATTGCTCGGCTTTATGTTGAGGCCAACCACCGCAAGTTCACGCAGTATCTCACGTTGGGCCTGCTCGGGTTCCAATCCTCGGGTAGATACATTGAGCCGATTACCACTGTACGAGTGAATGACAGGACGCACAAACCGGCTATTGCTTGGCAGCGTCGCGCTGAGATGAACCAATTGGATGTGACGCAGCCATTCCTTTGGCACAACAGCCAGCAGCACTTTGATCTCTTGGCGCGTCAGTGCATGAGCAGGAGGCGCGTTGATTTCATCAATGTTGATCTGCATGGTATCTTCTGGCCCCGATAAGAAGCGCTTCCTAACTCCTCATTCTGTCATTCGCCAACTTCCGTGGAACTTCGGGTCGCGGTCACACCACAGGAAAACCCAGCCGGTATGCCATCCTTTGCGGCGCATCGCCTCGTGCCGGTGGTTGCCGTCTGGAATGCCGAAGACTCCATTGACCGGGCGCACAATTAAAGGAGGCAGAGCGGACGGCTCCTTTAAATTGCTGACAATAGCGGCAATGCTGTCTTCCCATTCTGACAGCGGCTGCGGGTAACGCATCTGCGGCTCCGGCCCGCAGCAGCGGACGAGTTGACTTAGCTCGACTTCGATGGGGCCAACCCAGAGCGGCTGTTGGTAGCGGATAATGGCCGACAGCGCGGGATTGGCCCACGCGGGGGTGTTGAGGTAACCTTGAAGCCATTCCTCCGTGCATCCCTCCTGAGCATACTGGCGAGCAGTCGCGAGGTTGTAAATCATGCTTGTAGCCTCATCTCCCAGCTTCCATAAACCGCACGATCCATTCTACCGCACGGCGCTCCATCTCATCCGGGTAGACATGGCCGAGGCTGGGATAGAGTTCCAGATGCAGACGCTCCGGCATAGTTGCGTACAGCGGGCGCAGGGTTGCCTCCAATGCAATGACGCCGTTCACCGAAACGGTTTCGTCTAAAGTGCCGTGCTGCATCAAAAGCGGGCGCGGCGGCAGGACGGCGGGCAGCAGGGCCAAAGGGCTGGAAGACACGGCGCGGTCGTAAAACGAGTTGCCGGGGCCGAGGCCAAGCGCCCGCATCGGACCCGCCCAGTCGGGGCTGCCGATAGCGACGGAGGCGGCTTGCAGGCGCGGCTCTGTCAGCAGTGCGGCGAACGCGCTGTAACCGCCAATGGAAATGCCATGCACGGCGGCGCGATTTGCGCCGAGAACATCCAGCAGGCGGGACACATCCTGCGCCGTGCCTTCAATGATTGTTGCCGACGTGCCGAAAAAGTCCGTTTGCAGCCACGCCTCACGCTCCGGGGCGTCAGGCCGCTCGCCATGCAGGCGGGCGTCCAGGGCGACCGCCCGGCAGCCGGCGCGGGCAAACGCCAAGAGGCCCGGCAGCATTTTTTCTTTGCGGCTCCCCAGCGGGTGCAGGACGACGACCACCGGCGCGTCGCCAGGCGCATCGGCGCGGGCGACGCAAAGGCTCGGCAGGTCGCCCGCCAGCCATTCTTCGGACAGGGTATATTCGGACATGG
>CAXTRL010000433.1:0-3050 GCA_964246575.1 uncultured Armatimonadales bacterium | reverse complement strand
GGAGATACGGGGCTTCATCTCGCCAGAGGCTCAAGCGAATTATTTGCTGTTGTGCTGGTCGTCTTTGAAGAAAATGATGAGGCGCAAGCGGCGGATGATCGGATTACACTTCTGCGGCGAGAACTCCGAAAACCTTTAGACTTCGAATTTCACTTCAAAGAAAACAGTGACGCGGTTCGTCGCGCGTTCCTGGAAGCGGTTGTCCCGTACAACTTCTTTTACTTCGGCTTTGTGATCAGCAAGGCCAAACTTTCTCCGAGAGGTTTTCCAACAACGGAGGCGTTCTACCGCTATGTCTGCGGGCTGGTATTTGAAAGCGCAAAGCCTTATTTAGATGAGGCGATTGTCAAGATAGACGCCAGCGGCGGGCGAAGATTTCAGCGTCAACTGGCGAGTTACCTGAAAACCAAAATTAACGCTCGCGAAACAAGTCCGCAGCGCATTCGGCGCGTCAGCGCCGGTGATTCGGGCCGCAGTAATCTGTTGCAGCTCGCGGACATGGTGTGCGGCGCAGTGGCCCGCTCACTGCGGGAAGAGAAAGCCAACGCAGGTGAGTTCCGCAAAATAATAAAGCACCGAGAAATCTCGGTGCAGGTTCTGCCGGAGTAACTAAACTGGAGAGATTAAAAAAGTCGGCCTGCTCGCTAGGCAAAGCAGCGTTTCCGCAGGTGTGCCATGCACGCATCCATACTTGCCCCGTTTTGACGGGGAGGCGACAGTTCGCTCACAGGCCATTGACGCCGTTATTATACCCTGATTTTGTGAACCTATTCCTATGACAACAAATATTGACAATCTTCTAATCGCCGCCACTTGCGGCGTTCTGGTCTGCGGGGGCGGGACTGCCGGGGTGATTGCTGCTATCGCGGCGGCGTCGGCGGGGGCGGATGTGCTGGTGGTGGAAAGCTTGGGGCAGCTTGGCGGGACGCAGTCGGCGGGGTGGGTGACGCCGATGATGCCGAACAAGATCCTCACGGAGTCGCTGACGCACGGCATCAACGACGCCATTCTGCACCGGGCGGCGCAGTATGACCCGCCGCCGACGGATAAGTCCGGCGATTTGCTGTGGTTCAACCCGGTGACCCTGGCGCTGGTGCTGGATGACCTGCTGGCGGAAGCCGGGGCGCGGGTGCTGTACCATACATACATTAGTGATGCCATCGTGGAAGACGGGCGGCTGACTGGGATCGTCATTGAAAACAAGGCCGGGCGGCAGCGCATCAACGCCCAAATCACGATTGACTGCACCGGCGACGCCGATGTGGCGTTGCGGGCGGGTGTCCCGTGCGCCGTCGGTGACCCGGAAGACGGGCGCAACCAGCCGATGTCACTTCGGTTTGCGCTGGCGGGCGTGGATCAGGAACGGGCGGCGGTGTTCCTGGCCGACGAGCTTGGGATGAATTGTTACGCCCGCCCGCCGCTGTTTGAGATTGGCACCGGCGAAGCGAAAAACACGCCGCTCGGCCCGCTCATCTGCGATGCCATTGGCGCAGGCGTCTTGGCCGAAGACGATCTCGGCTACTTGCAGTTCTTTTCGGTGCTGGGCCGCCCCGGCGAGCTGGCGTTCAACTGCCCGCGGCTTGCCGGGCTGTCGGCCACCGACCCGTGGGACTTGTCCCAGGCGCAGACGGTCGGACGCCAAAAGATACGCCGCATCGCCCGCTTTTTCAAGACGTATGTGCGCGGCTTTGAGAACAGCTACATCGGCACCATCGCGCCGATGGTCGGCATTCGGGAATCCCGGCGCATCACGGGCGACTACACGCTGACCGAAGAAGATTACTTGACTGAAGCGCGGTTTCCGGATGCCGTCGCCCGCAACTCGTACCCGATTGACATCCACAGCACCAAAGCCAAAGGCGGGCTGGTGATGAAGCACCTGCCGCCGGGCCATTACCACGAAATCCCGTACCGCTGCCTGCTGCCTGCCGGGATTGACAACTTACTGGTTGCGGGCCGCTGCCTGTCCGCGACATTCGCCGCGCAGGCTGCCGTCCGTATCCAGCAGAACTGCCGGGCATTGGGTGAAGCCGCCGGCCTTGCCGCCGCGCTGGCATTGGAAGAAGGCGTCATGCCCCGGCAAATAGACACGGGCGAGCTGCGGCGACGATTGAACGCGCAGGGAGCGCAGATATAGGGCGACTGCCCTGCCGCAGAAGACCATGACATAAATGTCACGGCTATTTGGCGCGGACGCCACAAAACACCCGCTTCGCGGGGTTCGGACGATCTTATCTGAGTGCCGCGAAGCGGTACTTCGTGGCCGAAGGCCATATAGCCGTGACATTCATGTCGTGGTTCTTGATCTGTTATGCTCATTTTCACCCCTCTACTACCCCTCTGCGGCTTTGCGTTCTTGGCCGGGTTCATGGACTCGATGGTCGGCGGGGGCGGACTAATTCAGCTTCCGGCGCTGTTTATTCTGCTGCCCCATGTCGCTGCGCCAACTATCCTCGGCACGAACAAGCTGGTTTCCATTGCCGGGACTTCCGTAGCGGCGAGCCAGTATGCCCGCCATGTCCGCATCGACTGGCCGGTCGTGCTGCCGGCGGCGGGGGCGGCGTTTGTGTTTTCAGGGCTGGGCGCACATCTGGTCAGCGGATTTCGCACGGAAACGCTGCGGCCTTTGATTTTGGTGCTGCTGGTGCTGGTGGCGGGGTATGTGTTCGCCCGCAAGGACTTCGGCGCGATCCATGCGCCGCGTTTGTCGCCGGCGCGGCAGCGCTGGTACGGCATCGGCGCGGGCAGCGTTCTGGGGCTGTATGACGGGTTCTTCGGTCCCGGCACCGGCTCTTTCCTGATATTTACGTTTATCGGCGTGTTCGGCCTCAGCTTTCTCGCGGCGTCCGCATCGTCTAAAGTCATCAATGCTGCAACCAATCTCGCCGCCGTGCTGCTGTTCGGGTTCACGGGGCATTTATTGTACGCGCTGGCCCTGCCGATGGCGGCGTGCAACATCGGCGGCTCAGTTTTGGGGACCCGGCTGGCCGTCGCCAAAGGCAGCCGGTTTGTCCGCGTTCTGTTCCTGGTCGTCCTGGCGGGGATTATCG
>CAXTRL010000432.1:0-3054 GCA_964246575.1 uncultured Armatimonadales bacterium | reverse complement strand
GAAGGGGTCTCTATCTTGATGATTTCCAGCGACATGGAAGAAGTGCTTGGCCTCAGCGACCGGATCGCCGTCATGCACGAGGGCCACGTGTCCGGCGTCTTGTCCCGCGCCGACGCTTCCGAAGAGTCCGTCATGCAGCTTGCGGTAGGACAAACAATTTCTCGCAGTGATATTGATACCAAAGGAACGAAGCAATGATCGAGCAACCTGCCGCGCCGCAGTTGGGGCATGACGACGCCCCGGCCCGCCCGGCTTTTACCTTGAAAGTCGGCACCAGCAAAGAACTCGGCATTTTTGTCCTGCTGGTGGTTTTGTGCGCGTTTGTCAGCATCATGTCTCACGGCACATTCCTGCACACCGATAACCTGCAAAACACGTCGCAGCTCATTGGCTTGTACGGCATTTTCAGCATCGGCGCGGGCATCGTCATCATCACCGGCGGCATTGACTTGTCGGTTGGTTCGTTGTTTGCCTTGTTCGGCGTCCTGCTGTCCATGATGCTGACGCTGTGGCACTGGCCCTGGCCGCTGGCGGTGCTTGCCATTCTCGGCGGCGGGGCGCTGATTGGCATGTTTCACGGCTTTTTGATTACGCGGGTCGGCTTGCAGCCGTTTATTGTGACCTTGTGCGGCCTGCTGTTCTATCGGGGCATCGCCCGCTTTATCGCCGGTGACGGCACAGAAGGTTTCGGCAGCGCGAAAGGCTTTGAGACTCTGCAAGTGCTGGCGACCGGAAGCGTTCTGGGCGATCCCGTGCCGTTCGTGATCCTCATGGTCGTCGCGCTGATTATGGGCGTCGTCCTGCACCGCTCCATCTATGGCCGCTATTTATACGCAGTTGGGCGCAACGAAGTCGCGGCGCGGTACTCTGGGGTCAACACGCGGCGCATTATCGCCGGGGCGTATATTATTTCGGGAACGCTTGCGGGCCTCGCGGCCATCTTGATTGCGTTCTACACCAACTCCGTTTCGCCGTCCTCGCACGGCCAGTCATATGAATTATACGGCATCGCGGCGGCGGTCCTCGGCGGGTGCAGCCTGCGCGGCGGCGAAGGCTCGATTATCGGCATTTTGATCGGTGCGGCCCTGCTGCAAGTTTTGCAGAACCTGGTCAATTTGCTGAACATTCCAAGCTCGCTGAACTTCGCGGTTGTCGGCGCGGTAATCTTGCTTGGCGTCATCACCGACCAACTGCTGAAAAAGCGCAGCAAAGCGTAGCGCCACTTCCAGCTTGCAGGGGCAGGGCTTGCCCCTGCCTTTTTTTATCTGCCCTCTTTTCTTGTCTTCGGTTATCTTAGCCTATTAAATGGGAAAAGAACGGCAAGGGCAAGTCGTGACCAAACGGGAAGAAACTTTATGACCGAAGCACAGGCCGCGCAGTTTGCACAATTTATCAAAGACCACGACAAGCGGTTTGAGGCGAAAGCGAAGCCGGACGGCGATCAAAGCGCGGTGCTGCTGACGGATGCGCTTGACGGCACGGCGGGGGAGCCAATTTCAGAGATTGCCGTCTACCGGGACACGCTGATTGAGCAGAATGATCCGGGGCCGACCGTGCGGGCGGCCTGGGAAAAGTGGCTGGCAAATCAGCAGGAGCAGACAGGTGGCGGGTAGCCGGGCCTCCGGGCATCTCAGCGGCGGCAAGTACACTGCAAGCCATACCACGGTCATTGACGCGGCCCTGCTGCCCGCGCAGGCGGCGGCGCGCCTTGTGTGCGTTTCCAAGATTTCGCTGGGGCTGATCAAGACGCTTCGCAACGGGCCGCCCGCCATCAAGTTTACCGAAGACTGCGCTGGCTGCCTGCTGGTCAAAGTGCGCGGCGTCAGCTCCATTCAGGAAATCCGGGTATACACGACAAACCCCGAAGAAACGGAAGCGGCCATGCGAGCCGCATTCAAATAAAAGTAGGTAGATTAAGGGATAGTTATGGAAACGCGAAAAATCGGATCGCTGAACGCTTCAGTGGTCGGCCTCGGCTGCAACAACTTTGGCTGGAACATTGATGAAGCGGCGACAAAACAAGTGGTAGACGCTGCGCTGGACGCCGGCGTGAACTTTTTTGACACGGCAGACATCTACGGCGGCACAAAAAGCGAAGAGTTCTTGGGCCGCGTTCTTCAAGGCCGCCGGGATCAAGTAGTTCTCGCGTCCAAGTTCGGCATTAAGATTGACGATGCGCGACCTGGCGGCGCTCGCCCCGCGTATATTCGCCTTGCAGTGGAAGACAGCCTGCGCCGCCTGCAAACGGACTACTTGGACTTATACCAGCTTCACCGACCCGATGATGGTACGCCCGTTGCCGATACGTTGGGAGCGCTAAGCGAGCTGGTGCAGGCCGGCAAAGTGCGCGAAATCGGCTGCTCCAACTTTTCGGCGCAGCAGTTAGGGGAAGCCGAAGCGGCGGCAGCGGGCGGAGCGCGGTTTGTCAGCGTCCAAAACGAGTACAGCCTGTTTGAGCGCACCCCGGAAGCGGACGTTTTGCCGGAATGCGAGCGCTTAAACATTGCGTTCCTGCCCTACTTTCCACTTGCCAGCGGCCTGCTTTCCGGCAAGTACCGGCGAGGAAAGCCGTACCCGGAAGGCACGCGCATCAGTGCAGGCAGCGGGTTCGCAAAGATGCTGACGGACAAAAATTTGTCGATTATCGAGTCGCTGATTGCATTTGCCGAGACGCGCGGCCATACGATTTTGGAACTGGCGTTTTCTTGGCTCATCCGCCAGCCACCGGTCGCCTCAGTCATTGCCGGCGCGACTTCTCCGGCGCAGATCCAGGCCAACGCGGCAGCGGCAAGCTGGCATCTGAGCGCGGAAGATTTAGCCGAAGTTGACACGCTGCTGCACTAGGGGTGTGCGGCATGGTGACGATTTACCATCAGTTGAGCAGGTCAATAGGCCAGGACCACTTTGCGCCACGACTGGAGGACCTGGAGCTTGCCGGCGTTGTTCTCGGCACGGATAACCTGGACGAAGCGTTTGACCTGACCATTCACCGCGACGGCGAGACTTGGACGGACAACGCTTCAGTGCAGTTTTTTGGGAACCGCCGGAGCCGCC
>CAXTRL010000431.1:0-3054 GCA_964246575.1 uncultured Armatimonadales bacterium | reverse complement strand
TGGGACTCGATCTGGCGGACACGCTCACGGGAAATATGCAGCTCGTCGCCGATCTGCTGCAAGACCGATTTGTCATCTTCGTCAAAGCCGAACCGCTTCCGCATGATGATTTTTTCGCGCTCGTCCAGCGTGTTCAAGATCGCTTCAATTTCCCCGCGCATCTCTTGTGCGATCAGCTCATCCTGCGGGTTTGGCGAGTTTCGGTCCAGAACCAGGCTGCCCAGCGACGTGCTGTCATCGTCGCCGACGGTCATGTCTAAAGACACCGGCTCCTGGGTCGTTTGAAGCAGGCTGTTCATCTTTTTAATGGACAAGCCTGTGTGTGCGGCTATTTGCTCCACGGTCGGCTCGTGGCCGAGCGTCCGCTGAAGCTCGGTCTTGGACTTGTCAATCTTGCGGAGCGACTCGGAAATATGCGCGGGCAGGCGGATGGCTTTGGCTTTGTTGTCAATGGCCCGGCCGATGCTTTGCCGAATCCACTGGGTCGCGTAGGTGCTAAACCGGTAGCCCATGCGCGGGTCAAAGCGCTCGGTCGCCGTCATCAAGCCGATTGCGCCTTCTTGAATCAAGTCTTCCATCGGAATGCCGCTGGCAAGATAATTCTTGGCGATGGATACGACCAGGCGCATGTTGGCTTCAATGAGGCGCTCTTTGGCTGTGAGGTCGCCGTACCGCGCCCGGCGCGACAGGGACTTTTCCTCGGTCGCCGTCAGCAGCCGTGTCCGGGTCAGACGGTTAATGTAGGAAGCGAGGTCGTCCGCAAGGGAGCCGGCGGACAGCGGCTCAGGCGGCAGAGGGCGACCAAGTGTCTCTCGTGAGTCGTCTTCGGGCATACCGCTGAAAAACTGATCGGCTGTGGTGGTCATGCGCTGCTTGATCCTGCCGGGTCGTGCTGGGATAGGGACAATCGGGTGGCAATTGAGTGACGACATTGGCCTCAATGGATAATTCAACAAACCGGGGCGCAATTCCTTCTGCATTTTTCGGCGCCTCTTGGCAGTCAATGTACTCGGTTTCTGCTACAATACGAAATACGCCGAAGGAAATGCCATGCCGCCCCGGCTTGCCGCCAAAAACATTGAAATCCGATATTCCAGCGAGGCCCTTCCCGTCTTGACGCAGCTCACGCTTGCGCTTACGCCTGGCATGTTTATAGGAATTATCGGGCCGAACGGTTCCGGGAAATCTTCACTGGTTCGGGCGCTTTCCCGGACTCTGAAGCCTTCGGACGGCGCGGTCCTGCTGGACGGCCAAAATCTTTACTCTGTGCATTCCGCCCGCGCTTCCGCGCAGGCCGTTGGGGTCGTGCCGCAGGACACGTCGGTTTCTCTGGACTTTTCCGTGCGCGAAATGGTCCGCATGGGCCGCGCTCCGCACCTGCCGGTGCGCCCATTTGCATCGGAAACTGCCGAAGACGAAGAAGTCGTAACACAGGCGCTTCAGCATGCCGGCGTGGAAAACCTAGCCGAGCGGCCGGTAACGGCGCTTTCCGGCGGCGAACGGCAGCGGGTCCTGCTGGCCCGCGCGTTGGCCCAGCAGCCGGCAATTTTGCTGCTGGACGAGCCGACGGCCAATTTAGACCTGCGCCATCAAGCCCAGGTGCTGACGCTGGCTCAAAGTCTGGCGCACTCCGGCGGCACGGTTCTGGCCGTGCTGCATGACGTAAATCTTGCAGCGGCCTACTGCGACACATTGATGTTGCTGCACGAAGGCCGAATTACCGCATCAGGAACGCCAAGCGAAGTGCTGACGGCGGAAAACTTGGAAGCGGTCTACGGCGCACGGGTCTGGGTCCGCCCGCATCCGCTGTCCGGCCGCCCATTGGTCCTGCCGCTTCCTGAGCAAGCCAATTCCGCGCAGGCGAGTACCGAGGCAAAAACGCAGCCCTCTGTGCATGTGATCTGCGGCGGCGGCAGCGGCGCGGGCCTGCTTCTAGCCTTGCATGACTTAGGCTTCCCGCTTTCGGTGGCCTGCCTGCATGACGGCGATCCGGACGCCGACGCCGCCCGCCTGCTGGGCATTCCCTATGCCAACGAGACTGCGTTTTCGCTACTGTCTTACGCCGCGCTGGAACAGGCCGCGCAGCTCGCGCACTCGGCAGACATCATTGTGCTGACGGAAGTGCCGTTCGGGCGCACCAATCTTGCCAACTTAGAAGCCGCGCTTTCGCTGCGCCGGGCCGGCAAGCGCATTCTCTGCCTGCACGACCCCAGCACAATTTTTCTGGCCGCGCGAGACTTCACCGGCGGACGCGCCCACAAGCTCTGGTCGGACCTTTTAGCGGCCGGTGCCGTTATCCTGCCCGGCCAAGCCGCCGTGCTGGATTACTTGGAACACGATGACTTGGACGTGGGAACTAAGGAGAAGACGCACTGATGGAAGCAATCGTAGAACATGCGCTGGAACCGGAGCTGCTCCTGCCGACGCCGCGCCGCCTGCGCCTGCCGTGGCGGACGATGCTGCTGCTGTCTGTGGCCGTGCTGCTGCTCGGAGTATTCATTCTCGGCAGCAGCCGCGCCCTTTGGGAAGGGGCGAAAATGCTCTGGCTGGAGGGCATGGGGCAGACTGTTTCCGGCAAAATCGTCGCGATTCGAACGGGGGCTGCATTAGCCAAAGGGCAACTTCCCCAGCAAACGGCGCTCTGTTACGCCGTAGACGTTCCCAGCCCGCAGGGGGAACACCGGCGGCGCGGCTGGGTGACGCTCGGTACGACGCCCCCAACGCCGGGGTTGGAGGGAGCCGCCAAGCCGCCGCTGGTTCCGCGATTCTTTTTGGGCCAGCCCTTTCCCCTACGCTGCGCATCGCTTTTTGGGATCACGGTCTGCCAGCCGTGGGGACCTAGTCCCGGCAGCCGGATTGCCCCGCTGCTGCTGGCTGGTGGTCTCGTGCTGGCCGTCAGCCTGCGCCTGCTGCGCCGGTTGGGGCGCTGGGCAGGCAGCCGCCGGCTTCTGCTGCGTTTCGGCACTGCCACTGTCGGCACGATCACCGACAAGCGCTCCGAAACCGAAGACATGGCCCGCTACTTTCTGCGCTACGGCTACCCTGATAGCCCAG
>CAXTRL010000430.1:0-3058 GCA_964246575.1 uncultured Armatimonadales bacterium | reverse complement strand
TTGAACTATGCCGCGTAAAGGACCCGCGAAAAAGCGCGTGATACTGCCCGATCCCGTTTACCACAACCGGTTGGTGACACGCTTTGTCAACCGGATGATGCTGGACGGCAAAAAGAGCCTGTCTGAGACGATTTTTTATCGGTCTTTGGATGCGATTGAAACCAAAACAGGCCGCAAGGGAATTGAAATCTTCGAGCAGGCTGTTCGGAACGTCATGCCCCAGGTAGAAGTCAAGCCCCGCCGCGTCGGCGGCGCGACCTACCAGGTACCGATGGAAATCCGGGCTGACCGCAAAACTTCGCTGGCCCTGCGCTGGCTGGTGGCTGCCGCTCGTCGCCGTAACGGCAAAACGATGATTGACCGGCTGACCGCTGAGTTGACCGACGCCTCGAACAACACCGGCTCGGCAGTGCGTCAGCGCGAAGAAAAGCACAAAATGGCCGACGCCAACAAGGCGTTCGCGCATTACCGTTTCTAAACACATTGGAAGCAGCAAACTATGGCACGAGAATATAGCTTAGAAAAAACGCGCAATATCGGCATCGCCGCCCATATTGATGCCGGCAAGACCACCTGCACCGAGCGCATTCTGTACTACACCGGCCGCTCTTACAAGATCGGCGAAGTGCATGAAGGCGCGGCGACGATGGACTGGATGGAGCAGGAACAAGAGCGCGGCATTACGATCACGTCGGCTGCGACGACTTGTTTCTGGGGCTTAGAGACGGCGGACGTTAAGACCGGCGTCCGGGTTCCGACCCACCGCATTAATATTATTGATACGCCGGGACACGTTGACTTCACGGTCGAAGTCGAGCGTTCCCTGCGCGTCCTGGACGGGGTCGTCGCGCTGTTTGACGCGGTTGCTGGCGTTCAGCCGCAGTCCGAGACCGTCTGGCGTCAGGCTACTAAGTACCGCGTCCCGCGTATGTGTTTCGTCAACAAAATGGACCGCACCGGGGCCGACTACTTTTTTGCCGTCGGCACAATTGTGGACCGCTTAGGCGCGAATGCCGTCATGCTGCAAATCCCAATTGGGGCCGAAGGCGACTTTACGGGCGTTGTGGACTTAGTTGAAAACAAAGCCATTGTTTACAAAGGCGATGACGGCAAAGTCTTTGAAGTCGTGGACATCCCAGCGAATTTGCAGGAGCAGGCCGCGAAATATCGGGCGCTGATGATCGAAAAAGTTGCCGAAACAGATGAAGCGCTGATCGAGAAGTTCCTGATGGAAGAGCCGATCACAGCGGCGGAGCTGAAGTCAGCCATCCGTAAAGCGACTATCAGCCTGGACATCGTGCCTATCCTGTGCGGCTCGGCTTACAAGAACAAAGGTGTGCAGCCGCTGCTGGACGCTGTCATCGAGTACCTGCCGTCGCCGCTGGACAAGGGCGCAGTTTCGGCCTTGAACCCGGACACCGAAGAAGAAGATCCGCGCGAGCCGTCCGACTCCGCGCCGTTCTCGGCGCTGGCGTTCAAACTGATGAACGACCAGCATGTCGGCAACCTGACGTTCTTCCGGGTGTATTCGGGAACGCTGACCAAAGGTTCTTATGTTTACAACGTAAACAAGGGCAAGCGGGAGCGGATTTCGCGCATTCTGCGGATGCATGCCAACAAGCGTGAAGAAGTGGACGAAGTGTTTGCCGGAGACATCGCAGCGGCAGTCGGCCTTCAGCTCTCGACGACGGGTGACACGCTAGCGGACGAAAAGAAGCCTGTGCTTTTGGAAACAATTACGTTCCCGGAGCCGGTTATCTCGGTGTCCATCGAGCCGAAGACCAAGCCCGACCAGGAAAAGATGGGCATGGCGCTTCAGCGGCTTTCCGCGGAAGACCCGACCCTTCGCATTCGCACCGATGAAGAGACTGGCCAAGTCATTTTGTCGGGCATGGGTGAGCTGCATCTGGACATTATCATTGACCGGATGCGGCGCGAATTCAAGGTTGAAGCGAATCAGGGACGTCCCCAAGTCGCGTACAAAGAGACTGTCAAGAAGGAAGCCACTGCGCGGGTGCCGTACAAGCGGCAGTCCGGCGGCAAGGGCCAGTACGGCGACTGCGAACTGATTGTGGAGCCGCAGGAAGCGGGTGCCGGTTTTGAGTTTGTCAACAAAACTGTTGGCGGCTCGATTCCGAAAGAGTTCATTAGCCCAATTCAGGCTGGCGTCAAGGAAGCCATGGAAACCGGCGTTTCGGCAGGCTACCCAATGGTAGATATCAAAGTCAGCGTCACCGACGGCTCGTATCACGAAGTCGACTCGTCGGAAATGGCGTTTAAGATCGCCGCTTCCATGACGTTCAAAGAAGCCGCTCGTAAAGCGACGCCGATCATCAAAGAGCCGATTATGGCGGTTGAGGTCGTGACCCCGGACCAGTTCCTGGGCAGCGTCGTCGGCGATCTGAACTCGCGGCGCGGCATGATCGAAGGCCAGGAGCAGAGCCACGGCGCGACAATGGTGATCAAGGCCAAAGTGCCGCTGTCGGAAATGTTCGGCTATGTCACAAGCCTGCGCTCAATGAGCCAGGGACGGGCATCGTCTACTATGGAACCATCGCATTACGCCGAAGTGCCGCGCAATGTCTCGGAAGAGCTGATGGCAAAATCGGCAGGCAAGTCGCTGGTCCGTCAGCAGGGCTAACAAATTATCGCAGGGGCGGCGGCTCTGTCCCCGCCCCCCTTTCAGATGCAGTTATCGGAGTTAACATATTATGGCAAAAGCAAAGTTTGATCGTTCGAAGCCGCATGTGAACATCGGCACCATCGGGCATGTGGACCACGGCAAGACGAGCCTGACGGCAGCCATCACAAACGTGCTGGCGAAAGCGGGCGGCGCAACCGCCCGTTCCTATGCCTCCATCGACGCCGCCCCGGAAGAGCGCGAGCGCGGCATCACCATCAACACCGCCCACGTCGAGTACGAGACCGCCGAGCGCCACTACGCCCATGTGGACTGCCCTGGTCACGCCGACTACATCAAGAACATGATCACCGGCGCGGCGCAGATGGACGGCGCGATCCTGGTGGTCTCCGCCGCCGACGGCCCGATGCCGCAGAC
>CAXTRL010000429.1:0-3076 GCA_964246575.1 uncultured Armatimonadales bacterium | reverse complement strand
GTTCACCGATGTTGTCATGCCGGAAAAGTTCGCGCACGATTTAACCGCAGGCGTTTATGACGGCAAGCTTGACGGTATTCTGCATATCGGCGCGATCACTGACACGTCGTTCCCGGACATGGACGAGCTGCAAGCCCGCAATGTCCGCTATACGCGGCATCTGGCGCAGTGGGCTATCGCGCAGGGTGTTCGGCTAGTGTATGCGTCCAGCGCCTCCGTCTATGGCGACGGTACACTCGGCTTTTCCGACGCCGATGCCGTGACGCCGTCCCTGCTGCCGCTGAACCCGTATGCGTTCTCCAAATGGCTGTCCGACACCGAAGCCATCCGCGAAGGCTGGACTCAGAAGATCGCCGGCCTGCGCTTTTTCAACGTCTTCGGCCCTAACGAATACCACAAAGGCCGGATGGCGTCCGTGCCGTGGCATTCCACCAGTCAAATCCGCGAAACCGGCCAAATCAAGCTGTTCCAGTCCCACAATCCGCGTTATGCCGACGGCGCACAAGAACGAGACTTCGTGTACGTCAAAGACGTTTGCGCCGTTGTGCTGTGGTTCTTAGATCATCCCGAAGCCAGTGGCATCTTCAATGTCGGCACAGGCCAGGCGCGGACTTTCAACGACCTCGCCGCCGCCATCTTCCGGGCATTGGACAAGCCTGTTAACATCTCTTATGTCCCAACGCCGGAAAACATCCGTGCCGCGTACCAGTATCACACGCAGGCCGATTTGACCCGCCTGCGCTCCATCGGCTGCGACGTGCCGTTAGTGTCCTTAGAAGACGCCATCCAAGACTATGTTGGAACCTACCTCCAAAATGAAACCAACCCGTATTTGTAAAGCTGGAACCCACCCCGGTTCGTTCCTCACCACCCCTCCCGCCCTCCGGGTCTGCCAGTGCAGAACGGGCAGGGTAGGAGACTTGAGGAAGACTGCTGCCGACACATGCCCTTCTGCCTCTTCGTCCTCCCGCTTCGGGAGGACCCCTGCGAAGCAAGGAGGTGGGTTCTTAGTCCTGCTCTGCTTCCTGTTTGCCTTGCCTGCGCTCGCTTCCACACCCGACCTGCCGAACTTCCACCAAACCGCGCCGGGCATCTGGCGCGGCGCTGCTCCCACCGAAGCCGGCCTGCGTCAGCTTAAAGCAATGGGCGTCAAGACCATCATTGACTTGCGGATCGCGCCGAAGACCGTCAAAAAAGAAGGCGTCTACGCTCGTTCACTTGGCTTTAACTGGATCAACCTGCCGATGGGCGCGGAGGCGCCGACCCCGAAAGAAGTCGCCACACTCCTCGCCACGCTCAAGCAAGCCTCGCAGTCGCCGGTGTATGTTCATTGCCAGCATGGGGCCGACCGCACCGGCTGCATGATCGGCATTTACCGCGTCACCCAGCAAGGCTGGACTTTTCCCCGCGCCTATGCTGAAATGCGCCAAGACGGCTTCAACCCTCGCTGGGTCAATCTGCGCGAAGCGGTGCAAGAGCGGGCAAAGTAAGAGCCGCCGCTTGCCTGTCAGCAGCAGTCGGGGCCGCACCCGCAGCCTGCCGCTGCTCCGCCTGCCATGGGAAGCGCCGGCAGGCAGACTCCTTTGGCAAGGCAATCCGTGTGTTTCGTGGTCAAGTGCAGCACGACAGCGCTGCCGGTGACGGCGAAGCTTGCAACGGGGTATTGGGACAAAACTGCGTCTTCGTACTCGATTTCTACTTCCAAATCTTCGCCTGCGGGAAGAACGCCTTTTGCCTGGGCCAAAGCCAGCACTCCGGCCATTTTGCCCGCGTACAGCCGGTGATCGGTGTCGCCGCCGAGCCAAACCTGGATCTGGCAGCTTTGGGCCGAATGCAGCTTGCCGCCGCAGTCAATGAACTTCTTCGTGACATGGCCGACTTCCGTGATATGGAACGAGGCAGGAACGACATTGTCACCCGGCAGCACCAGGTGGAACGGCTTGTCGGGATGGGCTTCGAGCAGTGCCGAAAATTGGCTGAGTTTCATAGTGTTATCTTTCTGGAACGCCGCGAATTATTACAACATTTCGCGAAACGTAAAATTATTATGGCCTAATGCACACAGCTTGTCAAGGGCCGCGCCGAACAATTACTGGCGGCTACGGTGCGCCCGGTCCCCAGGTGCGGTACAAGCCGACATAAGCCACGGCGTTGCCGTCGCCGCTGAACGAATGCCCAGTGGAAAACAGCAGGCTGAGATCGGGCGTGAAATTGTAAGAGCCGCCGAAGTTCCACAGCGCCGACTCCCGCACTCCAACTACGGGGATGCCGGACGACGAGGCCATACCAAAGGAAGCCGTTCCGATCGCTTCCGTCTGCGGACTAACCGCCTGCGCCCCTTGAAAGAAGACTTCGCCGCCGAGCGTCAGGCGTGAGCTGAGGGTGCGTTGGATCAGCAAGCCGCTGTAGCCGTAGGAGCGCTGCCCCGGCGCAGAATTGTAGGCATAACCCCCGCCGCCGTAAGTGGTCCACGGGCCGAAATCTTTTTGCAGCCAAATCGGCAGCTTGACCCAGGTGCGCCCGTTGCCCAGACCTTTGGGCTGGCTGCCCGTCGGCAGCTCCACTTGCGGGAACGTGCCTATTTCGGGGCGTGACTTTGTTTAGCTGACAAATCGGTACTTGATACCTACTTCAATGTCGCCGAGGCCCCTGGCGCTCGTGCCGCCTCCTGCAAAGTAAGCATCGGGAACAATTAAATGAAGCTGCGTGTTGGGCGCGACGCCGTTGTTGACTTCCACAGACGGGCCGCTGACCGTGTTCGTGCTGCGGGTCCGGTCACGGGTATGAAATGTGTAGGCTTCCCAGTGATGCATGGCCACCGGCTCAGGATCGTCCGTCAAATACGGCGGTCCGGCCCACGCCCCAGCACCCAGCGCCGCCAGGCTGCAAACGCCCAGCACTATACAGAGTCGCATCATAAGCTTATTTTTTTAAGGGGCGGATTGGCTCGACAAACGGCTGGTACAGCGCAGTGTAGCTTTCCCTGGCGCCTTGCTCATAACGATCATTTTACAAAAAAGAGTGTTGTGCCCAGCCGGCCATTGGGCCGAAGCGAGTGCGGAGGTCATCGCCGATC
>CAXTRL010000428.1:0-3077 GCA_964246575.1 uncultured Armatimonadales bacterium | reverse complement strand
GGGCAGCCGCGTCGTCCGGGCAGGCGAACACGGCGGCGCTTTTGACGAACGGGTACACGCGCCCCGCCCAGCCGTCCCCATAGCCGTAATCCGGGCGACCGGCAGACGTTCCCATCGGCAGGCGCTCATCGCTGTCCTGCGAATACTGGACAAACGCCAGACCAAGCTGCTTCATATTGCTTTGGCAGGAAGCGCGGCGGGCGCTTTCCCGGACGTTCTGGAAGACGGGAAACAGGATCGCCGCGAGAACCGCGATAATGGCGATGACGACAAGCAGCTCAATCAGCGTAAACGCTTGCGCGGAGCCGCGCCGGGAGCGAGAATGAAAAGATGGGGATGCAGAGAGGATCATACAAAAGCCTTTCTCCCAAAGGCAGCTCATGAAAGCCGGCTTTCCTTAGTATAACACACAATTGGCATAACACGCAAAAAGAAGCAGCGCCGCGTCCGTTAACGCGGCGCTGCCCTGTTTATCTTGAGCGCACGTTTCTAAATCGGGCTGAACGTCGCCGCCCAGGGCTGGGAGCTTTGGGTCCCGGCGGGGCTTGCGCCGGCCACGCCCGGTCCAGGGGCCGGCAGATGCTGGTCTTGATCATCCGTCGGCGTCTCGTTTGCGCTGGCCGTCGGGCTGGTCGTGTAAGTGTCGCCGGTGGAAACCTGACTGCCGCGCAGCCACTTGACATGGCCGTCGCAAAGCAGGAAGTTCGAGCCGCTGGTGTGCCGCCCGGTCGGGGCTAGGTAGTAGTTGCTCGTGGCCGTAGTCGGGAAGGTGCCGGCGCGTGTCGCGCTTCCCTGCCCCATGTAGCCGGTTGCCAGCGGCAGTGAACAGGGGGCACCGCCGGACGGCGGTCCAACCGCAGCAAAGAGGCCCAGCATTGCCGGGGAGCCATCCGCGCAGGGCGCAGCCGTCGCTCCCTGGTCGCCTTTTTCGTCAGGAGTTGTCAAATCGGCGACTGCCTGGCCGTCCTGCAAACTTGCGGGGTAAGCCGACGCCGTCACTTCCACCAGCATGACGGTTTTGGCGGGCGCGTTCATTTGAGCAAGAAACCCTTTGATGCCAACCTGCCCGACACGCTTGGTGCTGTCGGCGGAAAGGTCAGACCCCGCCAAGTTGCCGTTGTAGGCATACGACACCGGCGACAGGGTGTAAGTCGTGCCGCCGAACACATTGGTGACCGGGCTGACCGCGTCGTCCGGGCAGGCGAACACGGCGGCGCTTTTGACGAAGGGGTAGACACGCCCCGCCCAGCCATCCCCATAACCATAGTTGGCCCGTCCGGCGGACGTTCCCATCGGCAGGCGCTCATCGCTGTCCTGCGAATACTGGACAAACGCCAGACCAAGCTGCTTCATGTTGGATTGGCAGGAAGCCCGGCGGGCGTTTTCGCGGACGCTTTGGAAGACGGGAAACAAAATGGAAGCGAGAATCGCGATAATGGCGATGACGACGAGCAGCTCAATCAGCGTGAATGCTTTTTGAGTAGGGCCGCGCTGAGGCCGCGCGTCGCAGGACCGGCAAAAAGAAGCACAAACAAACATAAAGGGGCCTTTCTCAGAAAAACAGGTCAATGTCAGCCTGCTTTTCTCAGTATAACACAGAAAAAGAAACTGCGCCATGTTTTCAAAGCAAAGCGCAGCGCTAAATTCCATGCCGCCGGGATCGCTCTTAGTGAAGCGCACCCCCAGGCCGTTATATGCATTCAGAAGGCATTACTTCGTATAGGTGAAGCTCTGGACGGGGCTGCCGTTGATGGTCTGCGTCAAGCGGTTGCCGTTGTGGTCGTGGACCTCACTCTTTGGTGTAACCCCACTCCAGTAAGCGTCTCTTCAATGCTAAGATTGCTTGCTTGTCGCCATCAAAATAACGCTCCCAGAAATAATTTCCTGACAAAGTTCTTGGAGTAGCTGTGCGTTCTCCCTCTGTGCCAAATGTAACGATCCAATCATCAGGCCAACTATCATCAACCACAGAAAACCAGGAGAGGGGATACAAGCCGGGTTCTCCCACATCACTCATCACTCGAACATCTTCTGTGCCGAGTTCTAAAACTCGGTAGACATTGCCCGGCGTTAAACTCTGATGACTCGGCATACCTTCACTCAGCATTTCATCACAAATTGCTTTGAACTTGACTTTCATGTTAGATTTGTACGAAACCAGCTTTCACATTCACTACGGTTGGGCGGACGTTACCAAAGTTTAGATTTTGGTTCAACACGCCCAATTGCATCTTTGATGTTTTGATACCAATGAATTTCAACATCAAAATCGCCGTCATGGCTTGGCATCCAACCTTTCATCTTTTCCCAATTTTTCGCCGCTCCCCCCCATTGGTTTAGAAGACGCTCTATATCTTTTATAGCGTTACCTTTGGCTATCTGGGCTTTATTTTGCGCTTTAGACAACGATTTTTGAAAGGCTTGAAGTTCTTTATCAATCGCTTCAAAGGGTCTGCCCTGCTTTCCGACGGTCATCCCGTCACTCATTGAGCCAACGTCCCCAGCGCCAGCGGGAGTAGTGACAGAACTATCAGGAACACTTTGGGCAATACTCCAAGTATCACTCCCCGGCACATCAACCCATGTCGGCACACCATCAATTCGCTCATGCACTTGCGTCCAATTGTGCGTAATGGTGTACTTAGTGAAGTTCTCAAATGCGTTGTCAACCACTGCACCTGCTGTTTGGCCGATGTTGTTGTAGCCCGGCGTGCCAATCGGCGAACTGCCACGCCCATCTTCCGGCATCAAGCCATCCGGGTCCACTTCATCCACCGGATCATTATCGGCATACGCATACCAGTTGTCCCCGCTGCCCGCCGGGTCCTGCGTGATGAACCGCCCGATCCGCGTGTCGTAGTAGCGGTGGCCCAACAGCTTCAAGCCCGTGTCCCCGTCACTCTGGTAGCCGCTCCCCTCTTCCCACGCATAACCCGTCGGGTTGCTCCCGTACCGGCTCACCAGCGTTCCGAACGCATCCCAGTTGTAGCCGTCCGTACTCCCCGCGCTCCCGTTCAGAAGACCCCGGCTGTTGCCTGAAGCGTCCGCCAGGTAGAACTCCGAAGCGTATTGTCCCC
>CAXTRL010000427.1:0-3080 GCA_964246575.1 uncultured Armatimonadales bacterium | reverse complement strand
GGCCCCCGGCTGCCGATGACTACAATGCGCCCGTTTTGGGCGACCACACCTAAATCTCCAGCAAGATTGACGTTCGCCAGCATCTCCAAAATTACGTCCGGCCCTTTGCCGTCCGTCAGCGTTTTGATCTCGTCTAGATAGCCCGGCTGCGTGTGGTCTAAAACAAAATCCGCTCCCGAAGCTTTAACTGCTTCCCGGCCTTTGTCGCTGCCTGCCGTGCCGATGACCGTCATACCGAGCGCACGCGCAATCTGCACGGCGGCGAGGCCGACGCCGCCGCTGGCCCCATGCACCAGCACCGTTTCCCCCGGCAGTGCTTTGGCCCGGTCAAACAGGCCGTAATACGCTGTGTAGTAGGGGACATGAACTGCTGCGCCCTGCGCGAACGAAAGCCGGTCCGGCAAAGGGCGAACTTGGGCTGCCCGACACAGGGCTTTTTGGGCATACGCGCCGGTGAGGGTGCCTGCCGTGTAAACTCGCTGCCCGACTTCAACGCCTGTCACGCCTTCGCCGACTGCTTCCACAATCCCAGCCGCATCCGATCCCGGCGTGTAGGGCAGGGGCCGCTGTCCATAGCCGCCGGTGTGGATGTAATAGTCTACCGGGTTGACGCCGACCGCTTCCAGCCTCACGACAACCTGCCCCAGTCCCGGCTGCGGGTCGCCGACTTCTTCTATTTGCAGCACTTCCGGGCCGCCGAAATGATGAACGCGAATGGCCTTCATAAAGCTTAAACTTTCCTTTCGTCTATACGATACCCGCGCCAGTGTTCACCCAGCCCAAACGTATCTCATTCTGCCAAATTCATGCCAAAATTAAACTTCCGTAAGTTTCTCTTTTGGAACCTTTATTCCTTCTGTTCCATTAAGACGACTATGAACAGCCGACGCATTGAACCTGGCCCCGGCCAGGAGTCCGTTTGGGATTATCCTCGTCCGCCGCGCCTTGACGACACGAACGCGCACATCCAGGTTGTTTTCGGGGGCGTCATCATCGCCGACAGCCGCCGGGCCAAGCGCGTTCTGGAAACCAGCCATCCGCCGGTTTATTACCTGCCGCCGGAAGATGTCCGGTTTGAGTATTTTGCCCCCGCTTCCGGCCACTCGTTCTGCGAATGGAAAGGCACGGCAAGCTACTTTTCAATCACTGTTGGCGGCAAAACCGCCCCTCAGTCCGCTTGGTTTTACCCCCATCCAACGCCCGCGTTTTTGCCCATCCAAAACTACATCGCGGTTTATCCCAGCCGCATGGACTTCTGCACGGTCAACAGCGAAACAGTGACCGCCCAGCCCGGTGACTTTTACGGTGGATGGATTACCAAAAACATTGTCGGTCCCTTCAAGGGTGATCCGGGAACGCTAAGCTGGTAGCAGACGTGTTTGCTCAATACGCGTTAGAAACTCATCCAGGACTTCCAAATAACGCTCGGTTTCTTCGGCGTGAGGCATGTGTGAGCTTTCCTCAAACAGCACCCATTCCGCGCCTGGAATGCCCTGCTGGACAGTTTGAGCAATCAGCGGCGTTGCCTCGTCATAGCGCCCGGACAGCACCAGGGTCGGCACCCGGATCTCGCCGAGACGCGGCGTGATGTCCCAGGGCTTCAGCTTGCCGACCACAAAGAACTCGCTCGGGCCGTTCATCGTGTGGTACACTTCCGGGTCGGCGTCAATCTGGTCAAATGACCGCTGCACATACTCCGGCAGCGGAGTGATGCGGCAGACATGGCGGCCGTAAAAAACATTCACTGCCTCCACATACTCCGGCGAGTCGGTTGTTCCAGCCTCTTCGTGCTTGGAAAGCGCCTCCTGGACTTCCTGCGGCAGCTCCGCCCGCAGACGATTAGCTTCCGAAACCCACTGGGTCATGGAAGCCGGCGAGTTCGCCACGATCAGGCTTTCCAGTCCTGCCGGCTGGGTCAGCGCATATTCCATGCCCAGCATCCCGCCCCAGGACTGGCCTAAAATGTGTAGCCGGTCCAGCCCCAGCGCCCGCCGCACCGCGCCGACTTCTTCCACAAACAGCGGCACGTCCCAAAGCGCAGGGTCATGCGGATGATCCGACAAGCCGCACCCAAGCTGATCATAGAAGATCACCTGCCGCCCCGTGTTCGCCAACGCGCTTATCGGCTCCAAGTAATCATGCGCCGCCCCCGGCCCGCCATGCAGCACCAGCACCGGAAACTTGCCGGGGTCTATGGCCTTTCCGACAATCCGATACCAATCCGTAAACCCCCGAAACGGCAGCCGGCCTTCTTTAATGGACAGACTTTCAGCTAACACAGACATAAGCGGAACTCCTTCCGACAATTGTACCTGAGTGCTTGAGGTTGTTAGCTGTCTACCGCTTGGTTGGCTGTTGCAGCAGTTGTGACAAACCCGCCACAGGCACATACCCCACTTTGCCTGCCACCGTCACATAGTAGCTCTCGCGGTAGCCTGCCGGCGGATTTGCGTCATAGAACAATAAGGCGTTCCTGCCTGATGCTCCCATTTTTTGACCTGAGAGAGATACATTTGGCGTGAACAGGATACTTGTTGCCGGGTTTCGAGAACACCATTCTGACCCGTTTCCAAGATAAGGCTGAACCGCGTCAAGCGTGATGCCAGCATTTCGCATTGACGGCAAATGGCCTTCGTGGTTTTGTGCATAAGTTACGGCTGCTGCCTGCATTGTTTCTAATCTGCCTGTCGTGTTGCTGTCGTATCCGCGCGGCAAACTGTGGTCATACTCAAATGAAGTGTGGTCCGAGATGAGGACATCCCAGCCATGAAGCGAGACAACACACATCCACGTCACACCGCCCAACACAAGCGCGGCAGGCAATAGGAGAAGCATAGTTCGCCGGCGGTGCAGGAAGGTTTTCATCGGTTATGGCTCGACCGTTTCCCACTTCTTTGACGCAGCAGACTGGGCGATGGTGTCCAGCAGGACGTTGTTGAGGTAACCGTCGCGGAAGTTGGGAGAAGGGTTCTCGCCTTTGCCGATGGCGGTGAAAGCATCGTACAGCAGGTTGGTGAACGTATGCTCGTAGCCGATGTTGTGGGCGGTGGGCCAGTAGTGGCCGGTATAATGGTCCTGGC
>CAXTRL010000426.1:0-3085 GCA_964246575.1 uncultured Armatimonadales bacterium | reverse complement strand
ACCGGCAAAAAGCCGCTGCGCTCGTTTTCCAAAGGAATGCTTCAGCGCGTCGGCATCGCCCAGGCGCTGATTAACGATCCCAAGATTTTGTTTTTTGATGAGCCGACTTCCGGTCTGGACCCGGTCGCGCACCGGGACATTCGGGATTTGATCCTGCACCTGAAAAGCGAAGGCCGGACCATCTTTTTGTCGTCGCATCAGTTGTCCGACGTGGAGCTTGTCTGCGACCGCGTTTCTATTTTGCATGGCGGCAAAATCCGGCGCTTAGGCCATGTGGATGATTTGATCGCCGGCGGCAGCGTTGAGATTGTGGCCGAGCATGTCAAAGCGTCCGACGTCCAGAAAGCCCAGCTTGCCGGCATCACGACCAAAACCGAGCAAATCGGCGAAACGCTGATCCTCACCACTCATGCGTCCGTGGAAAGCAAAAATCAAGTGCTGGACTGGGTGCGGAGCGCAGGCGGCGACGTGGTTTCCATGACCCAAACTCGGCGCACGCTGGAAGATATTTTCTACGAAGTCGTGCATCAAGGCGAAGTGGAGACCGGCACGAACTTTGCGGTCCCGTCGTCGGCGGAAGCGATGGAGGTCAAGTCTTGAACACCATCTGGCTGCTGGCTTCCAGCACATTCGGCGAAGCAAGACGCCGCAAAATCCTTCTCGTGTTCCTGTTCGGCGGTCTGGCGATTATGCTGATGGGCATGGCGTTTGGGGCGCTGACCCCCACCCGCGACCTGAACGTCACCAAGAGTTTGGGCCTCGGCGTCATTTCCCTAGCCGGCGTGTTTATTTCCATTATTTTGTATATCACGCTCATCCCCGCCGAAATTGAGCGGCGCACGATTTACAGCATTTTGTCCAAGCCCGTGCAGCGTTACCAATATGTCACCGGCAAGTTTTTAGGCGGCCTGATGACCGTGCTGGCAAACCTTGCGCTGATGGGCCTGATCTTCATGGGCATTTTAACCGCAAAGCTGGTTCAATACGGTCAGCCCGTCGCACCGACCGACTTGGCGCTTGTCAAAAACCTGCTGATGATCTTTGTGCAAATGACCCTGCTCGGCGCGGTCGCCATGTTCTTTTCCGTGTTTTTGCCGACGGTCGTGTCTTTCTTTTTGACGTTCGGCATTTGGCTACTCGGCAGCGGCCTTTTGCCGGCTGCGGGGCCGTTCTCGTTTCTGCACTTTCTGCTGCCGAACTTCGGCAATTATGCCATTCAGAACCCTTTCATTAATCCTAGCGTTTCCGTGACCCACGAGCCGGCTTACATCGGCCTCACGGTCACTTATGCCCTTATCTATACGGCGATTTTGCTGATGGCGGGAACCGCCATTTTTGATCGCCGCGAGGTTTAACTGCCATGAACTCTCAAAAACAGCGTTCGACGCTTTTTGCGGCATCGCTGCTGCTTTTCGTTCCGGTCATCTTTCTGCAATCTAAAATTGACCCGATTTACCAGAAAAACTACGCTCCGGCCAAGACCGTTTCCGAGGCCGGACAAAACCTGCCGATTGAGTTCGCTTTGGGCGCATTCACCGGCTTTCGCGAGGCGGTCGCGGGAATGCTCTGGGTCCGCACCGACGAGTTCTTCCATAACGGCGATTACGCCGCCATTATGCCGCTGATCCGCGTCATCACCTGGCTCGACCCGCACCAAATTGACGTTTACGAGACCGGCGCATGGCACATGGACTACAACTTTACGGACGCCCAGGAGCGTTCCGACCGCCGCTATATCCCGCTGTCGCTGGCCTTGATTTCCGAAGGCATCACGAACAACCCGGACGAGCCGGACTTGTATTCGGACAAAGCGTTTGTCCATTACTTCCGCAAGATTGGCGATTACCCGCAGTCCGCCGATACGTTCGCGGAAGGCTGGAAAGTCGTCAAAGCCGCGTCCACCGACTTGAACGATCAGGCGAACTTTGACAAAACGGACAAAGGCGTGATGACGGTCGGCCACGGCTACGCCCACGCCTTGGAAGCCGAAGGCAACATCCCGGCGGCGCTGGATCAGTGGAACCAGTGTCTGGCGGTGCATAACCTCCTCATTCAGAAGAAGGGAGCTGGTGATTTCGCCGAAGCGCAGGACCTTCAGATCGCCCAAAAGCAGGTCCATGAGCTGCAAGGGCGCATGAAGTACCGTCCGATTGACGACAAAACGCCGGTCAACATGGACTTCCAGCCGCAGCTCGTCCGAGTTGCCCCGAAAGTCTTTGTCTTGAAAGGCAGCATGAACGTCATCGGCGCCACCAAGTTCGTGCTGGAAACCGGCGAGCGGTCGTTCGGCCCGGTAGACGGCGCACGTGTTGAGATTCTGTTGGCCGACAAAGGGTACGTTCGGCCTGTGATCCAAAGCTACACCCTGAGCAGCGCTGTCGCTCCCGGCGTCACGATCATGCAGGACGCGGTTTCCGTGCGCGGCGGCAAGATCGGCGGCGACCAGGGCCGCAAGCTTGACATGAGCCAGGACCCGGACATGTACTCGTTCACGGCTCCCGCCTATACCGTCACAGTCTGGTTCATGCCGAACAACCCGAACGACACGCCCATTCAAGTCCAGGACCGGATCGGCTGGAAAGGCGAGGCCGTCTCCGACCCGCGCTACTTGGTCGTTTCCGACGGCAAAACGCCGCTGCCGAGCTTTGTGTCTCCTGTTCCGGGCCTGCGCTACCTGGCGAAAACCTACACACTGACCCGCGAAGACATAACCGGCAAAGGCGAAAAAGACTTCCACTAAGCGCCTTGTATGAGGTACAATGCTTTTGGTGGACTGCCCCGGCGCAACGGACGACAACCGAACCGCGTCAGGGTGGGAACGCAGCAGCGCTAAGGGCCGTGGCCCGTGTGCGTCCGTGGCAGCCCATCAAAGCTATTGTAATAGATAAAGATCCCCCGCAAAGTTGTTGCTCTGCGGGGGCTGTCTTTTTAGGAGCCATGCGTTAAAACGCACGGCTATATGGCGCAGACGCCACGAAGTACCGCTTCGCAGCACTGGGAATAAGAATAATCTTAACCCCGCGAAGCGGTGTTTTGTGGCGTCTGCGCCATATAGCCGTGACATTCATGTCATGGTTCCAGTGGC
>CAXTRL010000425.1:0-3085 GCA_964246575.1 uncultured Armatimonadales bacterium | reverse complement strand
AGATACTGCTCAACTTCGTCCCAGTTTGCTGTCCCTATGCTGCCGTTGCCTGCGTGAAGCGGGAAGTGAATGTAGATTGGACGACCGGCTAAGGCATCTTGGAGAAGCGTGGGGGCATAAGCACTGACAACCTCATCGGATGCGGGAGGGCACTTGTACAAATCGAGTTCAATCTTTTGCTGAACGGCAAGTGCTCTGGCTTGCGGCGAGTAATTAATGGCGATTTTCATAAAAGAAGCTACTCCTTCTTCCACGGGTAAAAGTTATACACTAACCCGCGCCACTCACCGTGGGCCTCAAAGTAGGCATGGACTTCTTTGTCGGCGACGGGGCGGCCTAACTCCTGGGACAGCGCGGCGCGGGCGACAGAGTCGGAGTTGACATGCTCCGGCTTGCCGAGGTACAGCAGCAGGCAGGCCGCGCCGTAAGGGCCGATGCCCGGCAGGCCCAGCAGGCGCTTCCGCAGGTCAGCCGCCGTGAGTGTTTCAGACTGACAGGCTTCCAAGTCTAAACTGCCGTCGGCAATGGCGGACGCAATCGCGTAAACGTAGGCATTGCGGTAGCCCATGCGGGCTTTGGCGGCGAAGTCGTCAAATGGCACGGCGGCGATTTGGGCGGGGGTGGGGAACGATTGGCCTTCCGTTCCAAACGCGCCGACAAGCCGGGCGGTCATGGCGATCGTCTGCGCCCAGGTGGTGTTGGTCGTGGCAACGACTTTCACGACATCCTCAAACAGCGTCGGCGAGCGCAGCATTCGGCCCCGGCCACACGCGGCAATCGCCGTCAGCGTTAGGTGGGTACGGCAGTAGGCGTGAAACTCATCGAGCGGCAGATCCATTTGGAGCATTCGCCGAACCCGGCGCGTCGTTTCCGCCTCGTCGCAGTTGGCGTTGGATTGGACTTCAACGCTGTTCGTCCCGGCACGGATTGCGAGGCTGACTGCGCTGCCGTCGCCGAAATCTTCGGTTCGGGTCAGCGTTCGCGTGTCTTCGTCCCAGGCAAACGGCAGCAGGCGACGCCAGCCGTGGGAGGCAACGGTCTCGTAGAATGAGAAGTCAGCGGGAATGGGAATGGTTAAGTTCATGGTGTGAAAAACTTGTCGGGCGGGGTTTGGCCGGTGTAGAATTGTTCCAAGCGCAGGGGTTTGACGTGGCCGTCCATCCAGGCGATGTTGACCCGCTGCGTGTGCCGGGCCGCAGGCCGGGCGTCAGCCTCGTCGTTTAACACGCCGTCCGGCGCAGTCAGCTTGAACGCATTCTCGCGCGGCGCTGCAAAATCGTCATCGGTGCCGACTTCCGCCAGCATCACGGTGTCGGAAGAAGCTTGAAACGCGGCCAGCGTCTGCACCGGCGGATGGTCTGTGTCCGTCAAGTCCACAAAGTTCAGCTCGTTGAGGCCATACGAGTTTGTCGCGCCGGTGTCGTCCGGGCAGACGCGCACCCCGGCGTTTTTGATGTAAGGGTTGACCAAGTCCGGCCAAAGTGTTTGGTCGGCGGCCTGCGTCGGCGGCAGCGCTTCGTCGCTGTCCTGCGCGTACATCAGAACGCCGAGCGCAAGCTGTTTCTCGTTGGACGCGCAGGAAATCGCGCGGGCATTTTCCCGGACTTTTTGGAACACGGGAAACAAAATCGCCGCTAAAATCGAAATAATGGCGATCACGACAAGCAGTTCAATCAGCGTAAAGCCGGTTCTTCGGTGCATTTCTTTGTCTCCTTCATTGGAGGAAAAATTACTAGTGACACATTTATTGGTGGCGCGGGTCGCTGGTGCGAAACGTCAGCAGCAGGGCCAACACTGCCAGCATGGCCGACAGCAGGAACACGCTGCCGTAGCCGCCGGCATAGTCCGCCAGCAGGCCGCCGAGAAGCGGCGCGGCGGCGCGGGGAAGGGCAGTCACGGCATTGTACATGGCTGTATACAGCGGGATTTCGGCGGGTGTTCCCGCGTACTCCATAACAATGTTGTTACCCGCGATCCCCGCACCCGCTAAAGCCAGCGCCAGGGCAGCGAAAACGCCGTAGAATAAGAGCGGCGTGGCCGCCGTGAGCGCCAGAACTGAGGCCGTCCCCGCAAAGGCGCAGGACAGCAGCAGGACATTTTTGTTGCCGCCGTGGTCGCTCCATGCGCCGAGCGCCAGTCCTCCAAAAGAAGTCACTAAAACCAGCGCCGCCGTATAGCCCGCCACACTGCCGGTTCCGGCATGAAGATGATGCTGGGCGTACAGCACATAAAACGGCACGGCAAGCGACGCCAGGGTCAGCGCGATTTGCCCGTACAAGAACCGCCGGAAGCCTGTGTTGGTCCGCCACACATACACGCTGTCCCGGCGGTAATGGCCCGTATGCGGGTTGTCTTCGGTACGCGGCAGGCTGGCCGGCTCGCGCACGATGCCGAGCGGCAGGCAGCTTACGGTCAAAATAACGAAGCCGATCAAAAAGCCGAGCGCGTAGCCGTGCGGAAAGCCGCCGCTTGGCCCGGACAGCAGATGCCGCAGCAGGCCGTCCATGCCGAACCCCAGCATCCCGGCAATCCCACCCGCGTAGCCGAACAGCCGCCCGCGCCAGGCGGCGGGGACACACTTGCCGATGACGGCCCAGTAGGCAGGCTGGTTGACTCCCATCGCCCCGGCATGGACCGCAATCGCCCCAAACGTCGCCGCCAGCAGCCAGACGGGATGCGTCCGTCCCCACAGCAGCGTAAAGGGCACCAGTGACAGCAGAGCAAACCGTTCAATCAAAGCAACAAGGAGCAGAAAGCCCCGCACGCGCGGCAAGCGGCTGATAAACCCAACCAGCAGCAGGCCCGGCAGGAACACCAGCAGGTTATACATCGCCGGCAGGCAGCCGATCAGGGTATTGCCCGCGCCCAGATGCCGCAAAAAGACCGGCAAAAGCGTCGTCTGCGAAAACAGCGCCGCCCCCAGCGGCCAGCCCACGGCGTCAGTGAGGCACGCTCCAAAGTTAAACCGCTTGTCGGCGCGGGAAAGTGCTGGAATACTAGCTTCGGTCACAAGTTCTCCGGGGATAAGAAGCGGCACAGGAAAACGGTGTGGCCGGTGCCGATGCGGGCCAGCACGACGATGATT
>CAXTRL010000424.1:0-3089 GCA_964246575.1 uncultured Armatimonadales bacterium | reverse complement strand
AGCATGGCAGCCCAAGAAGCTGATGACGCTGCTGGTCAATCAGCGGGCGTACAATGCTGTCCTAACCGGATACTCTTATGCCGAGATCGCGTCAGGCTGGGCCGAGGATTTAGCTGGATTTGAGAAGCGAACGCAGCCGTGGCGGCTGTATGAGTAAATGAGCAGCGGAAAGCTGCTTGTTCTGCTTTTCATCAGCTTGGCAGAAAAATCAGTTGACGGCAGGCCGCACTTGCAAGTAAACTGAAAAATTAGGAACACCATATGCTTCTTTCTCTCACTACCACACAAACCGCGCCCCAAGCACCGGCGACGGATTTGGGATATTTGCTGCACAAGAACCCTAATCGAGCGCAGTCTTTTGACCTATCGTTCGGGTCGGCGCATGTCTTTTACCCGGAAGCAAGCGAAGAGCGCTGCACGGCGGCGCTGCTGCTGGATGTGGACCCAGTCGCGCTGGTTCGCGGCCAGTCCGCTCAGAGCGGCGGAGGCCGAACACTGGCCCAGTATGTCAACGACCGGCCGTATGTGGCGTCGTCGTTTCTGTCCGTCGCCCTCGCGCAGGTCTTCGGCAGCGCTCTCGGCGGACGCTGCAAAGACAGGCCCGAAGCCGCGCTTTCGCCTCTGCCGCTGGAAGCGCGGCTGGACGTGGTGCCGAGCCGGGGCGGCGAAGCGCTCATCCGAAGGCTATTTGAGCCGATGGGTTATACCGTGGAAGTGCAGGGTTATCCGCTGGACCCGACGTTTCCCGACTGGGGCCAGAGTCCGTACTTCTCGGTCACGCTCACGGCCACAATTCGTCTGGCCAATCTGCTGACACACTTGTACGTCCTGGTTCCAGCACTCGACACCGGCAAGCATTACTTCATCGGCGACGCCGAAGTGGAAAAGCTGGTCCAGCGCGGCGAAGGCTGGCTGGCCGCCCACCCGGAAAAAGAGACCATTGTCCGGGGCTACCTGAGGCAGCGCTACTCGCTCGTACGCGACGCTTTGGAACAGCTTACGCAGGCAGAAGAACCGCAGGGAGACGAACTTGGCGAACAGCACGACCGCGAAGAAGAAATCGCCGAAGACAAAAACAGCAACCGCAAGATCAGCCTGCACACCCAGCGCCTTGCGGCCGTGCTGGCCGCCCTCCAAGCCAGCGGGGCCACAAAAGTGCTGGATCTCGGCTGCGGCGAAGGCCGCCTGCTGTCCCTGCTGCTGAGCGAGCGTCAGTTTACGGACATTCTTGGCATGGACGTTTCGTACCGCGCTCTGGAAATCGCCCAAGACAAGCTGAAACTGGACCGCCTGCCGCCGATGCAGCGGGAGCGCATTTCACTGGTTCATGGCTCGCTGATTTACCGCGACAAGCGTTTAGAGGGCTACGACGCGGCGGCGGTCGTCGAAGTGATTGAGCATCTGGACCCGCCGCGCCTCGCCGCGTTCGAGCGTAGCGTCTTCGAGTTCGCCCGCCCCGGCACTGTCGTCATCACGACGCCGAACGCCGAATACAACCCAAAGTTCGAGACTTTGCCCGCCGGAAACTTCCGCCACAAAGACCACCGTTTCGAGTGGACCCGCACCGAGTTTGAGTCGTGGGGCAGCCGCCTGAGCGCCCGCTTCGGCTACACCGTCCGCTTCCTGCCCCTCGGCCCCGAAGACGCCGAGTTAGGCGCTCCCAGCCAAATGGCGATTTTCGAGAGGCAGGCGCAATAAGAGAAAGAGAGCGTGGAAGCAAGAAGCGTGGGACTGAAGTCCTGCGCTGTGTGGCGAAGCGCCAAGTCTCCACCTGCGTGGAGAAGGAGCAGCGCAGTTTGCCTCATCTGATCTATTCTTTGTCCGCGAAGGCGGACGGTTGGCGTCTTCGCCCCACAGCGTAGGACTTCAGTCCCACGCTTCTTGCTGGCTTAATTGCCATGCAATGAAACCGCTTTATGAACATCAAAATTCCTGATCTTTCGCTGGTGGTGCTGATAGGGGCGTCCGGCTCCGGCAAGTCGTCGTTTGCGCGGGCGCATTTCAAGGCCACGGAAACGCTGTCGTCGGACTTCTGCCGGGGGCTGGTGTCGGACGACGAAAACGACCAGGCGGCGACCAAAGACGCTTTTGACGTGCTGCATTATGTCGCGGCGAAGCGGCTGGCCGCCGGGCGTTTGACGGTCGTGGATGCGACCAATGTCCAGCCCGAAGCCCGGAAGCCATTAGTCGCGCTGGCCCGCGAATACCACTGCCTGCCGGTGGCGATTGTGCTGGACTTGCCGGAGCGGGTGTGCTTGGACCGCAACCAATCACGCCCCGATAGGAACTTCGGGCCGCATGTAGTCCGCAACCATATTAAAAGCCTGCGGCAGTCGCTGCGGGGCTTGGAGCGCGAAGGCTTCCGGCACGTCTTTGTGCTGCGGAGCGCCGAAGAAGTCGCGGCGGCGACCGTGACGCGCGAACCGCTGTACAATGACAAGCGCTCGGAGCATGGCCCGTTTGACATCATCGGGGACATTCATGGCTGCTTTGACGAGCTGACGGCGCTCCTGACGAAGCTCGGATACAACATTGACGGTCATCTGGTCACGCCGCTGGAGGGCCGCAAGGCGGTCTTCTTAGGCGACTTGGTGGACCGAGGCCCGAAGTCGCCGGACGTGCTAAAGCTGGTCATGGGCATGGTGCAGGACGGCGCGGCGCTGTGCGTTCCCGGCAACCACGACATCAAGTTAGGGCGGAAGCTGCGCGGCAAAGATGTCCAAATTACGCACGGCCTGGCGGACACGCTGGAACAGATGGCCGCCGAGCCGCCGGAGTTTACCGACACCGTGCGGCGCTTTTTAGACGACTTGGTCAGCCATTATGTGCTGGATGGCGGCAAGTTAGTCGTCGCCCATGCCGGCATGAAAGCGGAAATGCAGGGACGCGGCTCCGGGAAAGTCCGCGAGTTCGCGCTTTACGGGGAAACCACAGGCGAAACGGACGAGTTCGGCCTGCCGGTGCGTTTGCCCTGGGCGAGCGATTACCGAGGCAGCGCCAGCGTCGTGTACGGGCACACGCCCGTTCCAAGCCCGGAATGGCTGAACCACACGCTGAACATTGACACCGGCTGCGTCTTCGGCGGCAGC
>CAXTRL010000423.1:1820-3093 GCA_964246575.1 uncultured Armatimonadales bacterium | reverse complement strand
GGGCGTAGGGCGTGTTTGAGTCTTCCAGTACGGCCAAATCGCGGCTGTTGGAGGGGAAGCGCGGCTGCGGCGTGTAACGCAGCGTCGGGTCTGGATAAGCCAGCAGCAGGTCGGCATCCAGCTCAAGCACGGCGACGCGGCCTAGCGATGCGGGAACGTCCAGGTGTTCTTTGAGCGCGTCCGGGTCCACTTCCGCGACGAAGCCAAGAGGCTGCCCCGCCAGAGACACGGACGCCGAACGGCCTGGGTGCATCTGGGAGCGTTCGGCAGCAGCGAAAGAGATAGGCGGCAGATGCAGAGCAGATGCAAGCGACTCTACCAAGCCTTTGGCCGTAAAGAAGTCCATGTTTGGACCGGTCAAGACGGCGGCGACCCGGCGCGGCTCGGAGTAGCTGCCCGGCTTTTCGCCTAGCTTAAAAACTTTGCCGACCTCAAACATGCGAATGTCGGACTGACGCTGACGGGCGTTCCGTGCCAGCGCGTCCAGCAGGTTAGGCAGGAGTGACTGGCGCAAGCCGGACAGCTCGGCAGACAATGCCTGACGGATCGTGACCCGGCGGTCCGCCAAATCGGGATCATCAAACGCCGATGGCGCGGCCAGGGAGTGGGTCATGGCTTCCGACAGGCCAAAGCCGACCAGCAGGGTCCGAAGCTGCGCCGCAAGCCGGCCTGCGGGGGCATCGCCGCCGCCTTCGCCTCGCGCCGGCGGCAGAGTCTCCGGCAGCGTGTCGTAGCCGATCATGCGCCCCACTTCTTCAATCAAATCAATTTCTTTGACCAAGTCAGGCCGGAACGTCGGCACCGTCACCGAAAGCGGCTCGGCAGACGCATCCACCGCCAGCCCCAGCCGCCGCAGGCTGCCGGTGATCGTTTCCCTATCAAGCTGCGTTCCGAGAATCGCATTGGTTCGGCTCGGACGCAGGGCAATGACTTTTTCTTGAATTGGCTGCGGGTACAAATCTATGCGCCCCAGCACGACTTCACCGCCCGCCCATTCCGCCAGCAGGTCACACGCGCGTTCCAGGGCAACCGGAGCCAGCGCCGGGTCTACAAACCGCTCATACCGATACGACGCTTCGGTGGACAGCCCCAGCGCTTTGGACGTTCGGCGCACGGTGCCGGGGTCGAAATGCGCGGACTCCAAGAAGACATGCTTGGTTGTTTCCGAGACTTCCGTGTCGCTGCCGCCCATGACGCCAGCCACAGCCACCGGCTTTTCACGGTCGGCAATCACCAGCATTTCCGGCGTCAGCGTCCGCTCGGTCCCGTCCAG
>CAXTRL010000423.1:0-1810 GCA_964246575.1 uncultured Armatimonadales bacterium | reverse complement strand
GATCGTTTCGCTTTCTTGGGCGCGGCGCACGACAATCTGCCCTTCCGGCAGAGACGCATAATCAAATGCATGAAGCGGCTGCCCCAGCTCCAGCATGACATAGTTCGTCACGTCCACGACAATGTTCAGCGGGCGCATCCCCGCTGCCGCCAGCCGCCGCTGCATCCAGTCCGGCGACGGACGAAACACGACGTTCCGGACCAGCTTGCCGGTGTAGCGCGGGCAAAGTGCCGGGTCTTGGACCCGGACGCCCACCCAGCGCTCAATGTCCGCACTTTCGTCAGGCAGGGGCGCAGGGTGACGGACCAGCGGCACATCCAGCGCCGCCGCCGCTTCCCGCGCCGATCCCAGCACCGAAACCCAGTCGCCCCGGTTCGGCGTCACTTTGGTATGGAAGACCGGCCCGTCGTCCGAAGGGGTCGTTTCTTCCACTTCCAGACCCGCCATCGTCATCTTCGCCGCCAGCGCATCATCGGACAGCGGCGTTTCCACATACTCCCGCAGCCATTCAATCGGTAATTTCATAGGTGATTATCTGAATCGGCGCAACGCATACGCCTGTCTGCGGCAATGGCATCCATTGTTTTGTTGAATTCCGCCATCGCCGCGTCAAACTCTGCCCGGTGCGCTTCGGACCTGCGCCAGTCTTCAGCAGGGTCCATCTCAGCCTGCATACGCTGTAATACTAGCAGCATCCGGTCAACCTCGGCTTCGTACCAGGCATCCGTTCTCGGCTCATTGTCATCAGGGATGATAGTTTCCATAACACTGCTTCCGTCTATTATTGTACCACGGAAGAAGACGATGGCGTGAACGCCGTCGCTGAGGAGCGCGGCGCTGAGGTCCCGCCTGCGCGGGACAAGATTATCTTATTCTAAGTCTTCCGCCACGCAGGTGGCGGCTTGGCGTCTTGCCCCTCAGCGATGGCGTTCACGCCATCGCCAAGTGACTTCGGCAAGTTCGTCTCCGGGTCAACTTCTTCCGTGAACCGCTCTCCATAGTACGAAGCAACAATCTTGATTGGGCCGACGATGTGCCGATTGAACTCTTCCAATTCCTCTGCCGGAACCCAAAGTTCTTCGTGCTGCCGCCCGCCGACCACTTGAACCGAAAACCGCTTGGCGTACTCGCCGTCAATCTCAAACTGCGTCACGAACCCGGCGAAGCTATTGCTTTTCGTATTCCAATCCCGCGCAATCTGCTCGGCGTACTCAAAGTTCATTACCGGATATAAAATCGGCTGGTCCGGCAGGCGCGGCGGAAACGTCCTATATTGCGTTTCTGCGATCAGCTTCAACTCATTGTAGCCGACAGGCCGGTACAAAGTGACAGGATTGTATTGAATCATAGGTCTACCAGCAGATGAAACCTTACACCTACGGCATCCGCTTCCTTCAGAAGCATTTCAAGATGCTCCAGTTCCGTGACAAGTGGCAACCTAAACTCACCCGCTTCTTCAGAAAGTTGATGATAATGTAACAGCAACCCTTGAACAGTCAGCAAACCTTCTTGTGCTGAATACCACTGGACAGGAGGACAATTTTCAGGCAGTTGGTCTTCTTCCAGAACTTCCAGCGCCATTATGCGAGCATCTATGAAACTGGACAGCGAAATTAATCCATCCGGATCAGCAATCTAGTCGAGTTCAATCAAATCATGGGATAAACTTCTGCCGTCAAATCCATCGGCTGACTGCAAAGACACATTAAACGCGGGATAGATTGAGGTCACGCTTGTTCCTGTTAGAACTGCCGGAGGAAGCGGAGGTCGTTTTCGGTGAAGAGGCGGATGTCATCAATGCCGTAGTTTG
>CAXTRL010000422.1:0-3105 GCA_964246575.1 uncultured Armatimonadales bacterium | reverse complement strand
CCCTTGCCACCCATCAACACACCGTTGGGGTTGTCGAAGGCTTCTTGGGGAGCATTCCAAGTTGCGGAGATCATGAATTTCTTCCCCTGCATTTTACCGCCCGTACCGTATTGGCGGCTTGGGTCGTGGCGGGTGCGTCCATCGCCTCCGAGTAGGATTTTGTTATCGAGGCCACTGTTAAAAACCTCGTCCACATATTTCTTGTAAATCCAGGGCGCACCAAACCAGTTTACAGGCGTTTGAAGAATAACGAGATCAGCGACTCTGTGTTTTTCGACCTCATCTTCCGGCTCGTATCCGCGCTCGACACTGGTTTCTGCGAGCTGATGCCCGCGCTCCGCGAAGAATGTCTTAGCAGCATCCATGAAGGCGCGGTTTAGATTGCCCTCAGACCAGCCGGGATAGGTAAGATGGGTATTGATGATAAGAATGTTCATCTAGGGTTCCTCCTGATTGTGGTGTAGTAAGGATAGCCTCGATACTCGGAATTGTGTGTCATGCTCTCACTATACCCAAGCCGACAAATAGTGTCGCATAGTCGCCATCGTAGGGAATGCTTTGAGGTGACCACTAAGCATTGATCAAGCAGAGACGACCGCGGATGGCAGCGCGTGACCTGGCACTTCCAGTGCCGAGTGCTTTGCACTTGCTTTGCCTTTTTGCGCTATTCTGCCTTTTCCGCAACCGCTGACGGCGGCGCAATGGCCTTCGTTTGGCTCAACGCCAGCGCTTCCCCCAGCCGCTTCTGGAACTCCGCGACACTCAGCCGTCCCGTAATCCGCAGGCTTTTAATTTCCGTGCCGTCGGGCCGCAACACCACAATCGTCGGCAGGCTGCCGAAGCCGTACTGCTTTTCCAGCGCCGCGCTTGCCGGGCTGCTCCACTGGGTCAAATCCGCCCGCAGCGTTACGAACTTGCCCGCAAGTGTCGGGGCTACTAACGGGTTCTCAAATACGTCATGCTCAATTTCTTTGCAGTTGACGCACCACGCCGCTGTGAAGTCAATAATCACCGGCCTGCCGCTCTGTCCCGCCGCCGCCACTGCCGCCGGGTTATACGCTGCCCAACTTGTAGGGGCGCTGCTTGCCGCGCCCTCTTTTCCTAATCCGGCTCCCCCATTATTGGGGGCTGGGGGGTTTTGGTTCTGCGACTTCGCCAAAAACTGCGTGAAGTCGGTGGCGTTCGTGATCGTCCCGGCGTACTTGTCCACCACGACCCCCGTCTGTGGGTTCACGACAGCATACAGCGGCAGGGCGACATCGCCGAATTTGGTTTCCTGAAGCTTCTGGTTCGCCGCGTCGCCCGGACGGTCCGTATAGAGCTGCACCCGGACATAGTCCGCAAGCTGCGACTTGACTTCGGGGCGCGGGAAGACGTTGATCTCGTTCCAGCGGCAGTTGGTACACGTCACGCCTGTGAAGTCTACAAACAGCGGCTTCCCTTCGGCTTTGGCCTGCGCCAGCGCCGCATTGTAATCCGTTAAGAACGGCAAGGTCTCTGCGCTTGCTGCCGAGGCAGCGCCGCCGTAGCCCGCAGGCGGCAGGAATGTTCCTAGAGCGCCAATCGGACGCCTCGCCAGGCCCCAAAAGCAGAACAAGGCCGAGAATGCAAACGCGGCGGCAAACAAGGCGCGAGGCTTAGACACTTTCGTGCCCGGCTTTTCCAGTTCCCCCACCACGCCGAAGCGGAGCGTGCCGATCAAATACAGTGCGGCGCAGACAAAAATCAGCGCCCAAGCCGCCAGCAGCACCGGCTCCGTCAGCAGCTTCCAGTTCCACACTTGGTCGGCGTTGGACAAAAACTTCAACGCGGCGGCCAGCTCCACAAACCCTAGCGTCGCCTTCACCCGCGCCAGCCAAACGCCGCCTTTCGGGATGCGCGAAATCCACTGCGGGAACGCTGCGAAGATCAGAAACGGCGACACGAAGGCGACTGAAAATACCGTCATTCCCAGCAAGGGGAGCAGACGCGCCCCCGATGCCGCCGTCACCAGCAGTGTTCCGAGAAACGGCGCGGTGCAGGTAAACGACGCCAGCACGAACGTCACGCCCAGCAGCGCCAGCCCTGCTACGCCGCCCCGTTCTTTAGCCGCGCCCTGCAAAGCCGTCAGGTTGGCCGGCAGGGTCAATTGGATCGTCTCAAAGAACGAAAACGCGAACACGACGAAGACCGTAAAGATGCCCAGATTGACCCAGGGGTTCGCCGCGATGTTATTGATGCCCGTCGCGCCCAGCGTCGCCGTGACCACGCCGCCGAGCAGGACATACAACAAGACAATGCCGAGCGCGTAGCCTGCCGACAGCCGAACCAGCTTGGCTTTGTCCCCATCGGCCTGCTTGACGAAGTTCGTGAGTGTGATCGGCACCAGCGGGAAGACGCAGGGAGTGACAAGGGCCAGCAGCCCCGCGCCGACAGCGGCGAGGAGGAAGACAAAGAGGCCCCCACCCCCAGCCCCTCCCCCATCAGAATGAGAGAGGGGAGCCAGAGTGGATGTAGGGGCGCTGCTTGCCGCGCCCTTTGTCTGTATTGCTCCCCCATTATTGGGGGCTGGGGGGTTCCCCTTCCCATAGTCCGCCCGCACCGCGCCGGGAACAACAGTCAGCGCCAGCGGCAGGGACACGTCCGTCGGCGGCAGGCAGACATGGTCATTGCAGGTCTGGTAGTGGAGCGTGACGGCGGACGCCGCATTCTTGACCCGGAACTGACGGGAAAACGTCGCCTCGCCTTCATGGTACGCCACCTGCGTCTGGAAGTTCGCGTCAAAATGCGAGATCGGCAGATCTTCGGCAGCTTGCCCCAGCGGCACGGCATCGCCAAGCGCAGCAATGGAGGTGGCTGCCGGTCCCGTTGCCGCCGGCACCACCGAGTAGACATGCCAGCCAGGATCAATCTGCGCCTTGATCGTGACCGTGACCACCTCACCCAGATGCGCGGGCGCGGGAACGGCCGACGCCGCAAAGCGCACCGGCTGCGTCCCCGCCTGCGCCGCACCTGCAACCATCAGCAGCAATAAAAGCAAAAGCGTCACGCTCCGCCAAAGCCTATTCATTAAAATGTTCACATTCTTTATTACAAACGCTCGGCAGCTATTGTTCCCCGCTCACA
>CAXTRL010000421.1:1189-3111 GCA_964246575.1 uncultured Armatimonadales bacterium | reverse complement strand
TGAATTGAATGAAAACGCGCAATTTAGGAAAACTGGTCGTTTCGGAAATCGGCCTCGGCTGCATGGGCATGAGCGAGTTTTACGGGCCGGGCGATGAAGAAGAGTCCGTCAAAACCATTCATCTGGCGCTGGATTCGGGCGTCACGTTTCTAGACACCGCCGACATGTACGGCCCGTTCACCAATGAAAAACTCGTCGGCAAGGCGATTGCAGGCCGGCGGGACGAAGTCGTGCTGGCGACAAAGTTCGGCAACAAGCGCGGCGAAGACGGCAGCTTTCAAGGCGTCAGCGGCACGCCGGAGTATGTGCGAAAGTCCTGCGACGCCAGTTTGGCGCGTCTTGGCATAGATTATATTGACTTGTATTATCAGCACCGGGTCGACAAGACCGTGCCGATTGAAGACACCGTCGGCGCAATGGCGGAGTTGGTGCAGTCGGGCAAAGTGAAGTATCTCGGCCTATCGGAAGCGTCGGCGGCGACAATCCGCCGCGCCCATGCCGTGCATCCCATCTCGGCGCTGCAATCTGAATACTCGCTCTGGTCCCGCGACCCCGAATGTGACATTTTGGACACGCTCCAAGAACTTGGCATCGGCTTTGTGCCGTACAGCCCGCTCGGGCGCGGATTTCTGACGGGCCAGTTCCAAAAGCCTGAAGACATTCCCGAAGGCGATTACCGGCGCAGCGCCCCGCGTTTCCAGGGCGAGAACTTTTTCCAGAACCTCAAATTAGTGGACGCCGTCAAAGAAATCGCCCAAAACAAGGGCGTCACGCCCGGTCAGCTTGCGCTGGCTTGGGTGCTGGCGCAGGGAACAGACTTTGTGCCGATCCCCGGCACCAAGCGAACTTCTTACCTGCGCGAGAATGTCGGCGCGGCTGACGTTCAGTTGTCCGCCGAAGATTTGGCACGGCTGGATGAGATTGCGCCCAAAGATGCTGCCGCTGGGGACCGCTATGCCAGCATGGCGACGATTGATCGGTAGACAAGCCACCGGCACTGGAAGTGCTGGTTCCTCTGCTTATGCGAAAAAGCAAACAATTCTGGCAGGGCGTCGTGCGCGGCGCGTTCTGGCTGGCATTCAAGACCCTGCGATACGTTCCCTGGAAGCCGGCTCTGGCCTGGGGAACGGCGATGGGAACGCTGGGCTACCATGTAGCGGGCCGGTTCCGGGCGGTGGCCGACAAGAATCTCCGTATCGCCTACGGCAGCGCAATGACGGAGCGCGAACGGCAGGCGCTGATCAAGCGCGTGTTCCAGCAGTTCGCCCGCGTGTCCCTGGTCGAGTTCCTGAAGGGCGCCCACTTCACGAAAGAAGACACGGCGCACTGGGTCCAGGTGGACTCGTATGCCCCGGCGTATGACCTGCTGGCACGGGGCAAAGGCGTGATTGTCGTGTCCGCGCATCTCGGCAACTGGGAATGGCTGACCAAACGCGCGGCGATGGAAGGCTTTTCGGTCAAAGTCGTGGCCCGGCAAAGCGAGGACGAGAAGTTCAACATTTTGACAGATTTAGTACGTGGTGAGAACGGCTACACGGTCCATCCGCGCGGCGACTCCCCCCGTGCCCTGTTGAAGCAGCTGCGGGACAACAAAGTTGTCGCGATTGTCCCGGACCAGAAGTCCGAAGACGTGTTCGTGCCGTTCTTCGGCAAGCTGGCCGGGACTGTGGCTGGCCCCGCCGTGCTGGCGCTCAAAACTGGTGCGGCGATCCTGCCGATGTTCTGCCCGCGCCAGCCCGACGGTACCTACAAGACCGTGTTTTACCCAGCGATCATCCCAGAGCCGACGGGTGATACGGAAGCCGACGTCAAGAAGATTATGACCGAGATCACGGCGGACATTGAAGACATTGTCCGGCAGTATCCCGACCAGTGGCTCTGGCTCCATGACCGCTGGCGCGTCCCGCCGCCCGAACGCATTT
>CAXTRL010000421.1:0-1179 GCA_964246575.1 uncultured Armatimonadales bacterium | reverse complement strand
TTCCTGAAAGCCTCCATGCCGAACTTTCTGCCGCCGCTCGCTGACATTCACCGTTTGCTTGTTGTCAAAACAAGCTCCCTCGGTGATGTTATCCATGCCTTGCCCGTGGTGCAGGCCCTCAAAGAAGCCGCGCCGCACCTCACGCTCGGCTGGGTGGTCCGCCGCCGCTGCGCCGACATCCTGCGCGGCAACCCGTGCATTGACCACTTGTACGTCATGCCCGACAAGCCCTCCTTTCGAGAGCTATCCCAGCTGCGCCGTGAGCTGCGTTCCGCCCGTTACGACGTAGCTTTGGATATGCAGGGGCTTCTGCTCAGTGGCCTTGTCACGCGGCTGTCCTGCGCTCCAGTGCGCTTGGGCTGGGACCGCAACCGGGAAGGCAACGCGCTCTTTCTGACGCATCCCATTGTCCCCGGCAAGGGCAAACAGGCGCACGAAGTAGATCTGCTGTACGGCTTCGCTGACGCTCTCGGTGTCCACGCCGAGCATTTGGAGTTCACGCCGCAGCCGTATTTGGCGGCAGAAGGCGCGGCGCAGGCAGCCGCCCGGCTGGCAGACCTGCCGCGCCCGCGTGTTGCGCTGAATGTCGGCGCATCACGCGCCTATAAACGCTGGCCGTTGGAGAATTGGACGCAAGTGGCGCTGTCTCTGGTACAGTCAGGGCATAGCATTGTCTTTGTTGGCGACAAGGCTGACGCTCAAAGCGTCGCCCAAATCACGCCCAAGATGACCGGCTCTTTTGTTGACTTGTCCGGCAAAACGACCCTGCGCGAGCTGGCGTCCGTGCTGGCGGCATGTGACCTGCTGGTCAGCGGCGATTCTGGCCCCATGCACCTGGCCGTCGCCGTCGGCACTCCGGTTGTCGCCCTGTTCGGCGCAACCCATCCCGCGCGGCACGGGCCATACGGCCCGCGCAACATCGTCCTGCATGATCCCATTCCCGGCCTTGTCCCCGGCAAGCGCCCGACGGAAGCCGAAGGCGCGGCCTGCATGTCCCGCATTATGCCGAAAGACGTGCTTGAATTGGCGGAAGCGGCGCTTACTGGATGTTAATCGGGCCGTGATGTCTTCCCTGTGGATGCCCCGCCGTGAATGCCCCGCCGTGAATGCCCCGCCGTGAATGCCCCGCCGTGAACGGCAGGTCTGGCGGCGCAGACGCCAACCGCCCTGCGGGCGGAA
>CAXTRL010000420.1:1147-3118 GCA_964246575.1 uncultured Armatimonadales bacterium | reverse complement strand
GCCGGGGCCGACGCCGTTATGCTCGGCTCGTCCATCGCTGCCTCCTCCGAAGCCCCCGCGCCCGGCTACTCGTGGGGCATGGCGATGTCCAACGCCGACCTGCCGCGCGGCACCCGCATCCGCGTTTCCATCATGGGTACCCTACGCGAGATTCTGCTTGGCCCCGCACACAAAGACGACGGCACCATGAACCTCGTCGGTGCACTGCGCCTTTCAATGGCAACCTGCGGCGCCCGGACGCTGACTGAAATGCAGCAAGCCGAAATGGTCGTCGCCCCGCAGATCTTAACCGAAGGCAAGTCCCAGCAGCGCACCCAAGGCGTCGGCCAGGGCCGATAAATAGTGAGGAAAAAATGATCACTCTCAAGCCAGAAACCGAAGCGCTCTTGCGGCAGCGTGCCGAGCGTGACGGCACCGATATTAACGCTTTCGCCGATGCCCTTGTTGCTGCTGCTTTGGAATGGGAAGCACGTGAGGAAGTGGAAGCGGAAGAAAGCCTGCGCCGTTCTTTAGCTGATAGCGATGCCGGAAGAGTGCGATTGTTCTCGGAGGTCGCCGCTGAGTGGCGAACTAAATATCATCTTCCCACCCATCTTTCAGAGGAAGAACTTTTTACTGGTGAAACGATAGGCGCTTCTTGAACTTCATCGTAGAAACTAGTGAGACGGCTCAGGCGGAAATTGATGCGGCCTTTTTACGCCTTTCCGCTTATGAACCCAATTTTGCGGGCCGCTGGCTGGAAGGGCTGACGCAGGCTATCGAGTCACTGGAAACACTGCCTCGTCGGCATGAAAAGATCTCCCTGAAGGGGAGCGAAGGACGCGAAACGCGGCGGATGCTGTACCGGAATGGAAGAACAGCCTACCGAATTGTGTTTCTGCTGGTTGATAATGACGATGACGGCGAAGAAGAAACGGTGCGCGTTCTCCAGGTGCGCTCCGCCGCTCAATTTCGGGGATAGGCAAGTCTTATGGTCCGACAGCATTCTATGCCTTTCAGCGACAAAGAAATCGTAGAAATCGTTGCGCGTTATCTCAAAGATAAGCACCCTGGCGGCGCAACGCTGGAAGCACTCACGCAAAGTGTCCGTCACGAACAGGATTGGTGGTATGTACCCGTTCGCCCTTCTTTTGAGCCGCTACGGCGCTATGAGTATTACGAGGCTCTCGCTGACGCTGAGGGTGAGTTGGAAGACGAAGAGCATTTGACCGTCTTGTTCCTGCCGACCGCGCCGATAAGTTAACGCAAGGTAACATTAAGAACAGGCTAGTACGTCATGGCCCAAATTATTGGTGAAAGTGAAGCTTGGGCCTCAGTAAAAGCTTCTCTTCAGGAAAAGCATCTGCAAGTCTCAGTTCCGGCGGACTTGACGCCTTTGCTTCACAAACTGCGGCGGCGTTACGAACAGGGGCTTGAGCCTCTTTACGAAGCCTTTGATAAGAAGACAGCAAAAAATGAGGCCGCTTTGGCGGCAGCGCAGGAGAGCTTGGGGGCAGAAATCGCTCGTCAAACTCATCCGCTCTTGGAAGAATCAGAGCAGATTGAGCGGGATTTAGACAAAAATCAATCTGCGGCTTGGCTGCGGCGGTTCACAATTTTGCTGCTGCCGACGCTCCGGTTAATGCTTCGCAGAAAAGCGGTTTATGTCAGCAAAGACAAGATAACAGCGGCACTGCATCGCGATTTGCTGCTGCGCCGACAAAAGCAAGACTACAACCGGCAGAACCGAACACAAATTGTTGCGGAACGTCACCGGAAGTATGCAGGGCAGGCGGCTTTCGTGGGACAGGTGCTGCATTCGCCGGAGCTGGCCGGGGCTGAAGCAGAGCTTGACGTTCTCGCGTGTTTGCGAGAGCTGCCGGACAGCTATCACGTTTACTGCGATTTGCGGCTGAAAGCGCACCGAAGCATTCATTTCGCGGGTGAATACTTGCAGTCGGCTCAGATTGATTATTTTGTTGTTGGGCCGTC
>CAXTRL010000420.1:0-1137 GCA_964246575.1 uncultured Armatimonadales bacterium | reverse complement strand
TTTAGAAGTCAAACGCTGGAGCCGACAGTTTATCGCGCAGAAGCAGTATTTTGATCCTTACTTGCAGGTAGGCCGGGCTGCTTATCTCTGCTATGATCTGCTGCGTACTTATGGCGATAAAACCCGCGTCCAAAGCATTATCGTCAACTGTGGGGCGTTGCCGCCGCCGGAAGGTGAAGACTATTATGTTGAAGTGGTGACGCTGGCACAGCTACTAGGCACTCTAATGCGGTATCGAGGACGCACTCTCAACGAGTCGGCAATCTATCAAATCAGGACAGTGTTGCAATACAACAGTCAATCGCAAAATATCATGCCGCCGAGTCAGGGCAAATTACGAAGGCATCGTGCCTGAGAATACTATGAAAACAACACAACATAAATTTGCGGATACGAACGGCTTTTTGATGCTTGGAACATGGGGTGTCGTATGTCTTTGACGCCGCAGCATCAGGATCAGCCGGTTTTGACGACCTACGGGCCGCGCGGGGCGTCGGTCAGCGGGGACGGCATGACGCCGCCGGAACTTGTCATTGTCCTAGACTTTGGGGCGCAGTACACCCAGCTTATCGCTAGGCGTATTAGAGAGTGCCATGTCTACTGCGAGATTTTGCCGTATGACACGCCGCTGGACAAAATCAAAGCGCGGAACCCCGTCGGGCTGATTCTGTCCGGCGGGCCGTCGTCGGTGTATGAGGACGGAGCGCCGCAGATTGACAAGGCCGTGTATGAGCTGGGACTGCCGATACTCGGCATCTGCTACGGGATGCAGGCGATGGCGCATGATCTGGGCGGCAAAGTGTCGGCGGCGACGATGAAAGAGTTCGGCAAAGCGCAGCTTGACGTGCTGGACCCAGCGGTCATGTTTGAGGGCCTCAATCCCGAACTTGTTTGCTGGATGAGCCACGGGGACACCGTGGAAGCGCCCCCACCAGGCTTTGTCGTGTCGGCGTCCACCGAAAGCTGCCCCGTCGCCGCCATGTACGACCCGGAGCGCCGCTTTTATGCCGTCCAGTTCCACCCGGAAGTCGTGCATACGCCATGGGGAACGGAAGTCATTCGCGGCTTTGCCGAGCGCGTCTGCGGCACCACCGGGCAGTGGCAGATGGAAAGCTTTGTGGAGCAGCAGGTCGCGCT
>CAXTRL010000419.1:0-3165 GCA_964246575.1 uncultured Armatimonadales bacterium | reverse complement strand
ATGACCTCGGCCCCGGCCCGCGCATCGCCGAGCGGGACCGGCAGGAAGCCTACGAGTTTGCTCGCTGCATGTCCTGCGGCTCGTGCCTGGAAGCCTGCCCGCAGGTCAACACGCACTCAAACTTCATTGGTCCGGCGGCGATTGGACAAGTGCGTTTGTTCAATAGCCACCCGACGGGTTCCATGAACCGCGAAGAGCGCTTAGAAGCAATTTCGGGTTCGGATGGCGTCACAAGCTGCGGCAACGCCCAGAACTGCGTCAAAGCCTGCCCGAAAGAGATTCCGCTGACCAAGGCCATCGCCGAGATGAACCGGGATGTCACGCTCTACAAGTTCAAGCGATTTTTCCGAGGTAAGTGACTTTCAGCCCGGCGCACTGCGCCGGGCTTTTTTGTGTGCCGCCTATGCTCCTGTTCCCCTTCCTGCGCGGCCTTGGTTTAGGTGCAAGCCTCATTATCGCTATTGGCGCACAAAATGCGTTTGTGCTGCGCCAGGGTCTGCGCCGGGAGCAGGCGGTGTTGGTCGCCGCGATCTGCGCGGCCTGCGATGCTATCCTGATCACATTTGGGGCGCTGGGCATAGGCGGCGTCGTGGCCCGCTTGCCGCTGCTGGCGCGGCTCGCTTCACTGGGCGGAGCGCTGTTCCTGCTGTGTTACGGCTTGCGGGCTTTTCGAGGCGCACGGCACCCCGGCAGCTTGGACATGTCTCTGACCGCGCTTCCACGAGGCAGCATGATCGCGTCTACGCTGTCGGTTAGTCTGCTCAATCCTCATGTCTACTTAGATACTGTTGTGCTGGTCGGCGGGCTGGCTGCACAGTACGCTGTTCTTCCCCGTTTGTTCTTCACGTTAGGCGCAATCAGTGCTTCTGGCATTTGGTTCTTTAGCCTGGCGCTGGGCGCGGCGCGTCTTGCGCCATTATTCCGCCGTCCCCGCGCCTGGCAGGTATTAGACTGCCTCGTTGGCCTCGTCATGTGGGCAATCGCTATCGGCCTGCTGCGCTCCTTCTTTGTCACTTGAACATGGCAAAGAAACAGGCGCAGGCTTTTCAGCCTGCGCCTGTTCCAGTAGGCAAGAACCGTTTTACTTGGCGCTGACCAGGCGCTTGCGGGCGACAAGGGCAAGGCCGCCAAGAGCAAGCAAGACGCCGAGACCTATGGAAGAAGACGCTTCGGGAACGGGAGCGCCGTAGGAAACCGGCCCAATGACAAAGTCGTTGGCCGCACCGGCTTCGCTGGAAACGCTGGAAATGGAAAGGCGGGTGATCGCCTGTCCGGGGCCGACGCTTCCGCCGAGGAACTGTGCGGTGCCGGCTCCCATGGAGTTGTCTACCAGGTTGGTGGAGAAGCCGCCAACGGCGCTGCTGCCGTCGTAGGCAATCACTGAGAAAGCTTCCGTGTCTGACGCGAAATCCTGCGCGGACAGCCCGAACTCCGAAATCCCCTGGGAAAAGTCAATAATGAGCGGTCCATCGGCTCCCCCGCCTGCTGTCGTTTCCAGCAGATTGGTTCCACTGACAAAGTCAAACATCATCCCGTCCGAAGGCTGCAAGTACAGCAAAGGACCGGACGCCGCCGTGAAGGTCAGCGTATTGCCGCCGGCTGTTTGGGTAAACGGGGAAGGGACAAACCCTGCTCCGGTGAAGTTCAAGGTCGTGTCTGCGCCGCCAAGCTGGCCGGCGCTTTCAAGCTGTGTCAACTGGGCATGGGCCGGTGCGCCGAGGCTGAGGGCTGCGGCGGCAAGCAAGGCCCCGCCGGCGTAAGAAGTAAAGGACATAATTTCTTCTCCTGATTCGTGCTGAAAAGCAGGCGCTTAGGGCGTAGTGTCAGCCAGCGTGATAGGCTTGATGCTGCTCGGCAAGCTGAGCGCGCCGCTGAACTTGAACGGCGTCGTTGAGAAACCCGCCGTGCCGGGTGTAATAAATGGCCCGAGAGCGCTGACGACATCCGTGATCTGGTTTAGCGGCGGCTGGAACTTACGCTCGTAAGCCAAGTTGTTCGCCGCAAATCCTGCGCTGCCGTCCACGCCTTCAGCGACGCCGGAAAGGCCGGTCGTAGAACCCAGCCCGAGGTCGGCGGCAACCACGCGGCCAAAGGCGCGATGCTCCGACTCGACGCCCATAATCTGTGCGGCCAGGACAGCAAGAGCTGGGGTGGAAAGATCGCGGACACCAATCAAATACGCGGCAATAAACGCATCTTCCAGTGTGACCAGAGTGTTGATGGTGGTGGCATACGTGTTGGCCCCGCCGAACATGCCGGTCGGAAAGTAGAACGTCGTCGTATAAGCAGGAGCGATTGTAGTCAGCAGGTTGTAATGGGCTAATTCCTGCTCGTAACCCGCGACAAGATAAGCTTGGTCGTTGGCGTTGCCGCTGAGGCCGGCGGCGTAAAGATCAGACGTGATAATATGAAAGTACATGGTTGTCGCCAGGGCTTCGGCGGTTGCCGCCGCCTGGACAATAGCGACATCATGCCCGGTGCCACGGGCCTCGGCAGAGTGGGGCAGCGCCAGCAGCGCGGCGGCTGCGCCGAGGCCGACTCCGGCTCGTGCCAAAAAACGACGGCGAGCGGAAGGGGTTTGACCGTGGCCTTCAGGGGACGCAGCCGCAATAATTTCGTCGTGTGTCATAAGTTTACTCTTTTCTGCAATAAAGGGCTGAAAGAAGACACTTTTTGAGTGCCGGAATACCGTTTAAAGAATACACGATTCCGCCTGCTCTCTCAATTGTTATTATAAACACGGGATAAATAACAGGTTGACACCAGATTACAATGGAAAGCGAAGAAGCAAAACAAGCAAAAGTGATTACGGACCGCCTGCACGGGTACAATGAGCGCGGAGGCAGACTGCTTCCCGCTCTTATATAAACTGGAGGATAACTATGGCGCTGCCACTTTCGTTTGATTACGGGTATCTTGCTCCCGATGTGGATTTAGAGGAAGTCAAAGACTTCCAGGCCGATGTGGACCTGGCGCATCAGAAAGTAACGCAAGGCACGGGACTGGGTTCAGACTTTCTCGGCTGGCTGGACCCAGCGCAGATTGTCAGCGGGGAGGAGCTTCAGACTATCAAGACGCTGGCGGCGCAGATCCGGGAAAACTCGGACGTGCTGATTTCCATCGGCATCGGCGGCTCTTATTTAGGGGCTAGGGCGGTCATTGAAG
>CAXTRL010000418.1:0-3173 GCA_964246575.1 uncultured Armatimonadales bacterium | reverse complement strand
TTGCGGGCAGCCTGGTCTTCTTTTTGCTGCATGACACGGAGCCGGCGAAGCGCGACGTGCCGATAGACTGGGCAGGAATCGGGCTGCTGGCGACAGGGCTGGCAGCTTTGCAGTATGTGCTGGAAGAAGGCGAGCAGGACGATTGGTTCAGCAGTCAAATTATCCTGCGGCTGGCCCTGCTTTCGGCGGCGACGCTGACGGCTTTGGTATTTTGGGAGCTTTCGCCCCGGAACAAAGCGCCGGTCGTGGCGCTGCGAGTTCTCAAAAACCGCTCGCTGTCAGCCGGGATTACACTGTTTATCGCTGTGGGCTTCGGCTTGTACGGGGTCAACTACTTGTATCCTCTGCTGGCGCAGCAGCTTCAAGGCTTGTCGCCTCTGCAAAGCGGCGTGTCCCTGCTGCCCAGCGGTCTTGCCAGCTTGTTTAGCATCACGTTTTGCGCGGTGATCAGCTCCAATCCAAAGGCGACCGTGGATGCGCGGCTTTTGACGTTTATCGGCATTGTGCTGTCTATCTGCGGCATGTGGGGGCTGGCGCACCTGAACGCGCAGTCCGGTCTGCCGGATACGTTCTGGCCGCTGCTGATCCGGGGCCTGTCCTTGGGCTTCTTGTTTATTCCGGCCAACACGCTTGCCATCGGCAACTTATCCAAAGACGATGTGAATCAGGGAACCGGCCTTTTGGGCCTCGCCCGTCAGCTCGGCGGCTCGGTCGGGATTGCGATCCTGGCGACGTATTTCCAAAACCAGCAGCATGTCAACCGGGCCAATCTGGTCGGGTACCTCACGCCAAGCCATCCGGCTTACAACGACCGAATCTCCGACCTCGCAGGAGCGCTGATTGGGAGCGGTTACAGCCCTGCCGACGCGCAGACGGGAGCGCTAGGGATCATTGACCAGACTTTGACCCAGCAGGCGGCGGCCATGAGCTACAACGACTCATTTTTCGTGCTGATGTTCATCAGCGCCGCTATGGTGCCGACACTGCTTCTGCTCAACAAGCCCAAGGCCGGCGCAGCCCCAGCCGCCATGCACTGAATAATTACACACAGCGAACAACTGAAAGGAAAACGATCATGCAATGCTTGACAACACTTGAACACGATTATGATGCCGCGAAATTGCGGCTGGAAGCCGCCCAGCAGGAAAAGCTGGAAGCTGCCACCGAATTTCTGGCCGTTCGCGCCGCGTTGCGGCAAAGCCTGGAAGCGCTGTGGCCGTCTCCCTGCCCCTGCGGTGAAAACGCTGGATATGACACGGAAACATAGACGCAGACCGCTAAGAATGAGGCGGCAGCCGTTTGGGTATGATAAGGCTGCACACAAGAAAGTTTTTAGGGGGAACCTAACATGACTCAAGCAATTCGCTTTCACGAACTCGGCGGCCCGGAAGTGCTGGCGCTGGAAGACATCAGCGTCCGGGAGCCGGGACAAGACGAAGTCAAGCTCCAGGTGGAAGCCGTCGGCCTCAACCGGGCGGAAAGCATGTACTTCCACGGGCAGTATTTTGAGCAGCCGGCGCTGCCGTCCGGCCTCGGCTACGAGGCTGTCGGCGTCGTCACCGCTGTCGGCCCCGGTGTTGACCCCAGCCTCGTCGGCCAGAAGTTCGGCACCATTCCCGGCTACTCGATGAACCAGTACCCGGCGCTGGCCGAAGAAGGCGTCGTTCCCGCAAGCGTGCTGGCGGCGCTGCCCCCGGCGCTTTCCGCCGTGGAAGGCGCAGCGTCCTGGATGCAGTATTGCACCGCTTACGGTGCGCTGGTCCCGCTCGGACATGTCGGCCCCGGCGACTTTGTCGTCATCACGGCGGCGTCGTCAAGCGTCGGCCTCGCCGCGATCCAGATAGTCAAAGCCGAAGGCGCGGCAGCGATTGCGACGACACGCACTTCCGCTAAAAAGCAGCAACTGCTTGATTTAGGCGCAGATTATGTTATTGCCACGCAGGAAGAAGATCTGCCTGCCCGCGTCGCTGAGATCACCGGCGGCAAAGGAGCGCGGGTCGTCTTCGACCCCGTGGGCGGCGACTACATCAATACGCTGGCTCAGGCGACTGCGTCTGAAGGGATGATTTACTTATACGGGATGCTTTCCGGTCAGCCGACCCCGTATCCCATGTCCGGCTTCTTCAAGACTGTCGGCCTCACCGGTTACACGTTTAATGTGCTAAAAGACACACCGGAGCGCTGGGAAGCGATGAAAACCTACATTTACGACAAACTGGCCGACGGCACGTTCAAGCCGAAAGTAGACCGGGTGTTCCCGCTTGCCGAGGCCGCAGACGCCTATCGCTATCTGGAAAGCAACGCCCAAGTCGGCAAGATCGTCATCACGGTATAACGCCTTACGGTATAAAATTTATGGACACTCTCCCGCAAAATAATTCCTCCTTTGATTCTGAAATTGACGGTGCACGCAAGCTTTTCGTGCGGGAGCCGACCAACCCGATCCTAAAGCCAAGTGATATGCCGTTTCCCTGCAAAGCAGTCTGCAACCCGGCGGCGCACATGGTCGGCGGCGACATTTTGCTGCTGCTTCGGGTGATTGACGACCAAGACCATTCGCACCTGCATGTCGCCCGCTCCGCGGACGGCATCACGGATTGGCGGATTGAAAAAACGCCGCTGCTGTCTCCAAACGACGCCGATGCCGGCTGGTACGATGATTGGGGCTGTGAAGACCCGCGCATCACTTATGTGGAAGAGCTGGCGCAGTACGTCATTACGTATGTCGGCTATTCCCGCTACGGCGCGGGTGTCTGCCAGGCAATTACCCAGGACTTCGTTTCGGTCAAGCGGCTCGGCATGGCGATCCATCCGTACAACAAAGATGCCGTGCTGTTCCCGCGCAAGATCGGCGGGCGGTACCTGATGCTGCACCGGCCAACGTCGGGGCCGCTGGAAAACATCTGGATTTCCGAAAGCGATGACCTTCTGCACTGGGGCAACCCGCGCTGCGTCTTGGAAGAGTCGGATCAGCCGGGCTGGGACAGCGGCAAAGTGGGGGCTGGGCCGCCGCCAGTGGAAGTGGAAGACGGATGGGCGCTGATTTTCCACGGGGTCATGCCTGTCGGCGATAGCTGGGAGTATCGGTTTGGGCTGGCGCTTTTAGACAAAGACGATCCCAGCAAGCTGCTAAGCCGCTGGCCGGAATGGGTGTTTGGACCGCAGGAGCCATA
>CAXTRL010000417.1:0-3174 GCA_964246575.1 uncultured Armatimonadales bacterium | reverse complement strand
GCCCATAAGCTGGTGTCGTGCTTTGAGTTTGGCGGCGGCTGGGACGGGTTTGGCCTTGTGTCCGGCTACGTCCAGAGCATCACGAATGCGGCAGCGGCGGGCCTCGACGGCTGGGCCTGTGATATGGGCAGCGGGGACGCGAAATACACCGGCTCGTTTGCAAACATTTTGACGGCGATCAATCAGCGAAATCAGTCAAACGCCGGTCTGGTCAACGCCAAAAGTGTTGGCCCGTTTTCTGCGTACCTTCTTTTTGACATGAGTACGTTCGGCGAGGATGCGGCGGCGCAGACGGCAATGGCGCAGATTTTCCTCGCCCACTGCAAAGACCCTGCCTACATGACTTACCAGGGGCGGCCTATCTTCTCCACCTACACCGGCGAAGGCGGCACCTGGGCGAATGTCAAGAGCGTGTTCGGCAATGTGCTGGCGATCATCCGCGCTGCCGGCGTGAACCCGTTTTTCCTGCCCGGCTTCATCCCAACGAACGCAGGCGGAACGTATATCGACCGTGCAAACGCCGCAAATGTTGCCGCTTGGGCCAGTGGCCTTTTAAAAGGCTTTGCGGACGGCGCGTGGCAGTACGCGGGCGGTGGTTGTCCGCTCGGCCCCGGCTCCGGCATCCCCGGCGACGAAACCTGCGCGGCGGCCTGCGCGGGGGTTGGCATCCCGTACCAGCGGGCTTTGATGCCGCACTACTGGGGAAGCGGACACGGCGGCATTGGAGGCGGAACGCGCTACTTTGAGGAAAACCGGGGCGGGGAAGGCGCGGCGGCTTATGCCCGATCCATCACCCTCGACTCGAACGCCTTCATGATTCAGGTCACGACCTATGATGACTTTGAAGAAGGCGGCTACATGTCGCTTGGCGACCCGAACGTCCACTGGCCGGAGCTTCAGCACGCCGCGTTCTCTGGCTACTACGCCAGCAAAGCCGGCCTCGGCAAAGAGCTTGATTACTGGATGATGTGGTACCGGACCCAGCAGGAGCCGCTTGTCCTAGATGACACGCTCATTTACTACGTCCGCCCGCAAACTGCCGCCTGCACATTGACCCAGCCCGACCAGTATGGCCCAATTACGCAAGTAGACAACCCGGAAGGCGATCCGCCCGGCGTCCTGCAAGACCTGCTGTTCCTCACGCCCATTTTGAAAGCTTCCGGGCGCGTCCAGGTGCAGTTTTTGGACAGCGGCGGCTCGGCGATCCCCGGCTCCGGCTGGACGCGCGAAGTGTCGCCTGGCATCAGCCACATTGCTGGCCCTTTTGTGGCCGGAACGCCAGTGATGACGCTGCTGCGGGACAATGCGCCGATCCTCACATTGACGGCCCCGGCGATTGTGAGTACGGCTGCCTGCATCAATGCCAACTACATGACCGGATATGCCACAAAGTAGTTGATTCTTTGAATAGGTGACTCAATGGTTACAATTGGCCCGGTGCCGGTTTCTTATGTCCCGGACAGTACCGCCGCACTCCGTCTCACGCAAGGCGGCGCGGCGTTCGGTCCTTACCCGGCGACCGCCACTCAATCCGGCGGCATTTACAATTTGTCTGCGACAACCAGTGACCCAATTGTCGCCGAGGCCGTTTCCGTGCAGCCCGGCTCGTGGCCGCTGCCGCAGACCGATCCGTCTTTGTTTGTGCCGATTGGCCCTGCCCTCACCGGGGCGCTCTCCGTGCCGCAAAGCTTACCCGGCGGGCTGTCCACTGCCGACATGGACGCGGCGCGGGGGCTTGCCGGCGTGTCCGCTGATGAGTGGCCGGACGCGCTTGTCCAGCTTGCGCCTTACCTCGGCGCGGCTGTGGCCGAAGCCGCGCGGCGCATCCCGTGTGGCTGGTCGCTTTTGGACGATGCCAGCGCAGCGTCTTTGCGGCTTGCCCTCATTTACCAAACGGCGTCCCTGATCGTGCCGGCGGCGAACCCGGCGAAGACAGAAGACTTCAAAGTCGGGTCTTTCAGCTTCAAGACAAATGACCCGCTGCTGCTGGGCGATGCCAGCGTCCTGATGAGCTGGGCAAACCAGTATTACAGCGAAGTCGCGCTTCCGGCAGGGGTTGTTCCCGCGCCTATCGTGGATGCGTTCAGCCGCCCGGTCATCCGAAAAGCGAACACTGCTCGGCGTGTGCCGTTTGGCCGAGGGTGCTGCTAATTATGGTCACAACGCCCGAAGCCAAAGCGCAGGACGCGCAGGACGCGTTCACCCAGAAAGTCATGCTGTACGGGTCGAGCGTCTTTCTGCCGGACAGTACGCTTTTGACGGACGCTGCGGGCCTCCCTCTGAAAGCGTTCCAGGACCACAACGTCCGCGCCATTCTCGGCGGATTGACGGAAGAAGGCGACAGCGGCCAAAAGCCGGCAATGGTGCTGTATTTCCCGGCGGCCGCCGTCGGCATTGTGCAGGAGAACATGAGCGTCCATATCGGCCCGGACCAGGCGCGGCGCTCCTACCGCATTGCGTCTCCTCTTAATCCTGAGCAGCTTGCCGATGTCGTTGTGTATTTGGCTGCCGTCGTCTACCCTGCATAAAATCGGCTTACCCTGCATAAAATCGGCTTACCCTGCATAAAATCATGTTTGAGCTAGATATTCTCGGCGGGCAGAAGCTTGAAACTGACCTCACCGCGCTGGCTGCTGGGCTGGACGCGCCCGACGTGTGGCTGGGGACCGAAGGCGCGAAAGTCGCCGGGGCAGCCGTGCGGGAGCATTTCGAGGCGGGCGGCCTGCCCGACGCCTGGCCCGACATTACGGCAAAATCGAGGGCGCAAAGGAAAGTCAACAAAGAAAGCGGCCCGCTGATTGACAGCGGCGCTCTCATGGAAGCGGCTTCGGCGGACCATGCAGGCGTTCCTGGCAGCGTGTTTGCCCAGCAAGGCGATATGCTGACGCTTGGCACGGACCTTGTGTATGCCGAAACGCAGCAGGAAGGGCGCGGCGGCATCCCGGCCCGGCCTTACGAAATGCTGACCATGACCGATGAGATCCGGCTGTCGCAAAGCATGGACGACGATTACCTGCACAAGCTGATCGCCGCAATGGGATAAAACTAATGGGATATTTAGAAGCATGGCTGATTATCGCACTCCTAAAGAAGTACAGGCTGATTGATTAACATGGACATCGTGACTGCTATAGACATCCAGGAAGCCGTGATCACGCTTCTGGCCGCGTCGCC
>CAXTRL010000416.1:0-3175 GCA_964246575.1 uncultured Armatimonadales bacterium | reverse complement strand
TCCAGAACATCGGCGCGGAGGGCGTCAATGTTGTCCTGGGCGGCGGTCAGGTTGGTTTGGATCGTGTCAAGCTCCGGGCGGAACTTGTCAATCAACGCTTGCAGTTGATTGATGTCTGCCTGGGTGACTGTGCCGACGGCAGGCGTCCCGGCGGGCGGGTTGGCCGAAATCATGTCGGACACGGTGCGAAGGGCGCGGTCGAGTGCGACGGCGAACTCGTAGCGCGTCATCGGACGCTTGCCGCCGTAGGTGCCGTCGGGATAGCCGATGACGATGCCCTTTTTGGCAAGGTCCTGCACGGCTTCATAGGCCCAGTGGTTGGTGGGCGTGTCTAAAAACGGGGCGGCCTGCGCCGAAGCGGAAGAAGTCAGTCCCACGGTCAAGCCGCCCGCGAGAAAAAGTGCGGCGGCGGAGCCAATAAATTTAGCGCGGCGTGATGATGTCATGCGGTGTGTTTTCCTTATCCTGCCAATCTTTTGCGTGCGGCCTCGCTGCCGATTATCTTTTTGGGACAACCCTGCGCGAATGCTCTTTTTCTAATGCTCATCAAGCTAACTGCCGCCATTATACACCGAAAAATGCTCCGATTGACAAATTGAAACGCAAAACACGCAAAACTTTCAGAAATAATTCACAAGGTGCCGGGAAATCTTACGGATTGCCGCTAAAATGCCGCGTCAAAGTCTGCCGCCCTGTCCTCTTCCGCCGCGTAGTCTTCCGGACTGTCCAGCTCGGACACGGCCATCGCTTCCGCTTTTCCAGCGTTGATCAGGCCAAGCGCCACGGCTCCCGTGACCATCGGCTCCGGGGCTTCTAAATCGTTCACGTCGCCGACGGCAATTTCCGTGCCGTCTCGGAACCGCCACAGCTCCCCGTCCACCATCCACGCCGTCGTCGTGCGGATTTCAATAAACCGCACCCGGCTCACGCCGCTTCCACGATTGCTCATTGTTTCGCCTTTCGCTCTTTTCAGCCGAGAAAGCCGTGAGAAGTTGCCCAGGCTTCGGCAGTTTGTGTGAACAGTTTGACCGCCGGACTGGCCGCTTCCCAGGAGCGCACACCCAGCCCCAAACGAAAAGGCATGGCGGGAAACAGCGGCAGGGCCAGCAGCCCGTCCAGATCGTCCGGGAGGGTTGTGCGCGGCATCAACGTCACTCCCAGGCCGTCGCGGACCATCAGGTAGATCGTGCGCGGGTCGCTCACGGTGTACTTGAACCAAAGCTGCGCGTCGCCTTGACCAATCTCCCGCAGGGCCTCGATCACCAGGCGTGAGCCGGAACGAGGCACGACCAGCGGTTCACCGACCAGCCCCGCTGCATCGATGTGGGCGGAATGCCGGAACCGATGGCCTGACGGGAAAACCACGCACACTTCGTCCTGGACCAGCAAGCGGCTTTCAATCCCCGGCGTCGGGTGCCGCACGATCCCCACGTCCACCACGCTGCCGGCGATCCATTCTTCGACTTCCTGCCCTGTTCCCTCGAAAAGCACCAGCTCTATCTTGGGGTACTGCCGCTGGAAGTCGTCTAAGACGCCGGCGAGCAGGGGAGCGGCCAGCGGATAAGCGGCTCCAAGCCGCATCTTTCCAATCGGCACCCCCCGTGCGGCGGCGGCGGCCTGCCGGATCGCTTCCAGCGCGGCCAGCGCCTCGCGGCTGTGCGTCAGCACCGCCTGACCGGCCCCGGTGAGCGAGACTCCGCGCCGGTCCCGCGCGACAAGCATCACGCCGAGTTCTTGTTCCAGTTTCGCGAGGCTATGGCTGACCGCCGACTGCGTCAGCCCAACCTTGTCGGCAGCTTCGGAAAAGCTGCTTGTCTCGACAAGCGCGACCAGAAGTTCAAGCTGGCTTAGGTTCATGGGATGCGCCTCTCCTGATGCACGTCTTTCATACAAGTATGATGAGAATGATTTGACCTCATGTTACCAGTCATGCCATACTCTTGTCCAGCACAAAGAAATTTACTGTCGAAACCAGATTCCTGAAAGGAATACTCATCATGAACGCTCTTGATCAAGAAATACCTGAAACTCACTCCCGCCGCACATTCCTGACCCGCATAGGGATCGCCGGACTGGGCGCAGCCGCGCTGGGACTAGCCGGGGCCGCTCAGGCCGCCAGCAAGCCGGAGCAGCCCGCCGCCGAGACCGGGCACAACTACCCGATGGCGCCGCCGCACGCAATGACCGCGAAGCAGTACTACATGGGCGTGATCGGACCGGCCACGCTCTCAAAGATCACCAGCCAAATCGCCATCGACAAGGCCAGCAACGCTCATGCAAAAGAGTTTGCCAACTTTGAGCTGCGCGAAGCCCTTGCCGTTACGACAGTGCTTGCGGAAATGGGTATCCCAACGCCGCCGATGAATGCGGTCGGCAAGGCCATTCTTGCAAAGCTGAAGTCTTCGGAAGGCACTGAGTTTGACAAAGCTTTTATTACGGCTCAGTTGTCGAACCATGAATTTCTGCGTGATCTGGCATCGACTTATCTTGCAAACTCTGCGGAACATAAGGGCATGGAAGAAACCCATGGACGTCATCTCGCGCTGCTGATGCTGAACGAATTCAAGGAGCATGTTGTCATTACCAAGAACATCTCCCACGAGCTTCAAGCCTAACTTGCCTGAAGACTGCGCTCAAGAAAAGAACGAGGCATCTAAGATGCCTCGTTCTTTTTTATTCCCGCTTTTGCATCCCGCCCTGCGACCCCAGCAGAATGCCTAAGCCTTTGCCGCGCTCGGCGCTTGGGTCGGGGGCGGCGTAGAACGCCAGGGCCAGGGAAATGACGCAGTCGTCATGGCCGCCGGATTGGGCGGCCATTTTGAGGGTGCCGGGGCCGCCCGGCGCGTACTCAAAGCAGCGCAGCTCGTTTAAAAGCGCCTTGTGCGGCGGAAACTGCAAAGCCCGCGCGGCAAAACCGACATTGAGCCGGTCAATAAGCTGCTGCTTGCTTTCCGAGCTGAATGTGAACCGCTCCACCGCCGGGCGATATGCGGCGCGGGGCATCCGCTTTCGGATCTGGGCGTCCAGCATCTCGGCAATCGGATCGCCGATGGAGTTGCCGTCGGCCAGCACCCGCCGGGGCTGGAACCGGGCGATAATCGCCGCCGCGTCCGATGCCTGCTGGTCCCAGCCTGTGCCGCGCCACCGGCTCAGATGCACCAGCTTTGTGGGATGC
>CAXTRL010000415.1:0-3187 GCA_964246575.1 uncultured Armatimonadales bacterium | reverse complement strand
GATCATGCCGCTCGCGGGGTATCGCCATTCAGTCGTTCCTCCACACTCTTAGAAAAGAGTATACCCCCTCGGCAGCGAAAGTCGGCGAAACATTCCGGCAGGCCGGTTGTCTTGATGCTTAAACGATCAGCGGTGAAAGGAAACATGACATGAACATGACGAAGTCTTCTGCTTTAGCCGCTTTAGTGACGGCTCTGCTGACAAGCCCTGGAATTGCTGCTCCAACCACTCCTGCCCCCGTTGCCTTAACCGCTCCCGCTTCTGCGGCAGCGCCTCCCATTCTGCCGCCGCAGGAAACGCTGATGCGCCTCGGCATTGACCCGAAGGCGCTTGCGACCTTGCTGAAGCGCGGTGCGGACAGCCATTCGGACGCCATTGTCATTATCAAAGATGACCAAGTTGTTGGAGAGTGGTATTTCGGCAAGCCACAGGTTCCGATTGAAGCCATGTCGGCAACTAAATCTGTTGTTTCCCTTGCGATTGGCTGCCTGCTCCACGACGGCAAGATTAAATCGCTAGACGAACCAGTCTGTGACTTCTACCCTGAGTGGAACCAGGGCCGGAAAAAACTGATCACCATACGCCAACTACTCAACCACACGTCCGGCTTGCAGGCTGACACAGGCGTTGATGAGGTTCACGACCGCCCGGACGCGGTGCAGCTTGCTCTTTGTGCCGAGCTGAGTTCCAAGCCGGGTGCAGATTTCTTGTACAACAATAAGGCCGTCAATCTGCTGGCAGGTATTGTCCAAAAAGCCTCTGGGCAGCGCCTCGACAGCTACTTAGATACCCGCATCTTTGCGCCGATGGGCATTCGAAACTACCTCTGGAACAAGGACCCGGCAGGAAATCCCTTTGTTTATGCAGGGCTTGAAATCCATGCCCTGGACATGGCGAAGATCGGTCAAATGCTGGCAGACGGCGGGGTCTGGCAGGGAAAACAAATTGTAGATGCGTCATGGATCGCAGAAATGACAACCCTCGGCCAGTTGTCCCTCGCAGGTCAAGCACTCCCCTGTGGACTGCTCTGGTGGCTTGAGTACAAGTCAACCGATAATTGCACTGTTGATTCCGACGTTCTGCAATCCTGGCGTCAGGGCGGCGTTCCCGCTGTCTACATCACAAGAGCGACTCCACTTGTCGGAAAGATTTTCCCAATCCCAGAACTTCAAGCTAAGCTTAACGTGGTCTTCGATGGACACGACAACAAGTTAAAGTACCTTTATTATCAACATGTACCGCAATTTCGGATCGTAACTGGTTCTCTTATTGCTTACAATGCGAACGGATCACTTGGTCAATATCTTGTGGTCGTTCCCAAAGAACATTTAGTTGCTGTGCGTCAAATTAGTGAGGACAACTTCAAGAACAAAGATACCGACGAGTTCTCCGATTTTACCGAAATCGTTCCAACTCTTGTAAGAGAAACAGTCGAGCCGCAGCCGGATTAGAACAGCAAAACGCCCGCTTGACCATAATAAAGCGGGCATTTTATGGGAACTTAGGCTGAAGCGGCGGAAGAAGGCGCGGGGGAAACTTCTTCATTCTCAAAGTCCGTGACTTCTATGACTTCCACGGTCTCGACGACCGCTGCACCGAGCGGCGTTTCCACCACTTCTACCGTGTCCACGATGATAACCGGCGGGGCCGGCTCCGCAGGCGCATCGCTGTCTTGAAAATCCGCTTGGAAGCCGGACGTCGGGGCGTCGCTTGGGGCGCTCTTGCCGCGCGAAAGAAGATAATAGCCGAGGCCCGCGCCCAGCAGCAAGGCTCCCGTCAGGGGGCGGTGGAACTTGCCGAACGTGTAAAAGCTGGTTTCGCGGGTGTGGCCGGGGTAGTTGCCGCGCTCGGCCAGGTGATTAGACGGCGCATCCAGTGCGTTTTTGGCACTTGGGGCTTCTTGTTTCAGCTTGGACTGCGGGACAAAGACTTTCCGCATAAACGCATCGGAGACCGGCGGGGCCAGCACTCCAAGCGCGGCGATGAAGCGGCCTCCACCCCCGACGAACACTTCGCGGGTGGGGGTCTCGGCGCAGCGCAGGATCGCTTTTGCTACGGTTTCCGGCGCATACGCCGGGGCCGGGTGCCGCGCTTCGGCGTCCATATAGTTTTTGGCGTTCAAGGGGTAGGGGGTATCAATCGGGCCGGGCTTAATAAGAGTCACCGAAATGGGCGCGTTGTCCAGCGCCATCTCCATTCGCAGGGCATCGGTAAAGCCCTTAACGGCGTGCTTGCTGGAGCTGTAAATGCCCTGCAAGATCGCGGCCCGCTCCGACAGCGTGCTGCCGACATTGATCAGCGCTCCGCCGTGCGTTTTGAGGTGTTTGACGGCTTCCAAAGACCCATAGACAGTGCCCCAGTAGTTTGTTTCAAACAAATGCCGCATGTCTTCAATCGGCGTGTCCGTGATCTTGCCGTAAATGGACACGCCCGCGTCGTTCACCCAGGTATCAAAGCCGCCGAACTTCTCCGCCGCGAGGGCGACTGCCTGCACGTCGCTTTGGACGCCGACATCCGCGACGACAAAGATCGCCTGCCCGCCGGCTTTTGTAATCTCGTTCGTCAGCTCTGTCAGCGGCCCCTCGCTGCGGGCCGCCAGCACCAGCTTCGCGCCCGCCTTCGCTGCCAGCCTCGCCGTGACCAGGCCGATGCCCGAAGACGCGCCCGTAATGACGACTACTTGGTCTTTCAGCTTCTTTAACTTGACTGCCATGCTTTTGATCCCCTGCCTTTGTTAAACTCTTGTTGAACTTGTAGGCTTCTACCCCGGCAGGCGGCAGGGAAAACAAAAAGCGGCCCGTCCTTCGTAGGACGAGCCGCTCAGTTTCTCCAAATCAGTTTCTACAAGTGGAGGTTAGCGGGTTCGAACCGCTGACCTTCTCAATGCCATTGAGACGCGCTACCAACTGCGCCAAACCCCCAACAGCAGATAGTATACACGCTGACACGCCAAAAATCAAGCCTTTAGAGCATGTTTTTCAAACCAGCCCTTGACTGATGAGGCTTTCCGCGCAGTCAACAATTGCCTCCGAGGCCGGGCGCGGGCGCCAGCCGAGCAATTTTTTAGCTTTCGCCGCGCTGAACTCATGCTTTGCGCCGAGCAGCGGTGTGATCTGATGGGCATCGCTGTCAAACAGGCCCGCGAAGCGTACAAGCATGTCCGGTGCCAGATGGGTCGTCACTTTGG
>CAXTRL010000414.1:0-3197 GCA_964246575.1 uncultured Armatimonadales bacterium | reverse complement strand
GCCGCCGGTCAGCAGCCCCAGCCCCCGCAGCAGTCGGCTCATACGGCGGAAACTTTCTGGCTTGGAATAGGTTTCGGCTTATGCGCGGCACACACGACAGACACGCCGAACGGCAGGTTTCGGGATTGGACTACTCTGGTTTCCCACTGGGACAGCGCCAGCAGCGCTTGATTGACCGGCCCGGAGAAATTGACCAAATTGGCCTTTTTTTCCTCTTTCGCCTGCCCCCCCGAAAGCAGCTTGTGGGAAAATAGATTGCTGATCTGGCGGTACACCCAAATCGGCGCAAACAGCGTTGTGACGGTATAAGACAGTTTGTCCACATGCAGCCCGGCCCGCTGGAAGACATCTTTGAGGTGCGGCGTGGTGTACCGCCGGAAATGGTGCAGGGCCTCGTCATGCTCGCTCCACAGCGACGAAAACGCGGGAACCGTCACCAGCAGCCGCCCACCGGGCTTCAGCACCCGGAATATCTCACGCGACGCCGCCTTGTCGTCGTCAATATGCTCGATAATGTCCATCGCCGTGACCACGTCAAACGAGTTGTCTGCAAACGGCAGCCGCCGCACATCGGCGCGGGCGAGGTCTGCGGGTGCGCCGCGCGTAATGCAAAACTGCAAGGCTTCCGGCGCAAAGTCCGCGCCGACCACGTCGCCGAACGGCTTCAGCTCGTCCAGCATCTTCCCTGTGCCGCAGCCGATGTCCAGTATCCGAAGCTGCCCGGTGCGCGGGTAATACGTTTCCAGCAGCGTCGTAATCAGATGCCGCCGGGCAACAAACCACCAGTAGCGGTCTTCAAAGCGGTACATCCGCTCATATTCTTCGTGTTTCATACTTGGGGAGATTTATACTTTAGGATAAATAGATGCAGCCGATGAGGGGGCCAAGTGCAGCCGCCGGTGCATCCAGCGAATGCGCGACAAGTCCCACAGCATTTTGAGGCCGTCGCGAACCATGCTGACTTTGGAACCGTCTTTGTGGGACCAGCGGATCGGCACTTCGGCGACGGCGTACCCCAGCCGCCGGGCAATAAACAGCGCTTCGCTGTCAAACGCAAAGCCGTCCACCCGGCAGCGCGAAAACACCGCTTCCGCCGCCTCCGCCGTCCAAATCTTAAAGCCGCACTGCGTGTCTTTAATGCCAGGCACGGCCAGAATCTGCACGGCGGCATTGAAGCCGCGCCCAAGCTGCTCTCGGTACCAGGGCTGGTGCACCAGCAGGGTGGAGTTCCGCAGGGGCCGCGACCCAATTCCAATCGGCGCGGGCTGCGCCTGCATCGCCGCTCGCACGACTTCGTATTCTTCCGCCGGAGTGGCTAAATCGGCGTCGCAGAACAGCCGCACTTGGCCTGTGGCTCGGAGCATTCCAAAGCGTACCGCGTACCCCTTGCCCCGGTTGCCGCCATAAGTCAAGCACTGCACGTTTGCTTCAGGATGCGCCGCCGCAAACTTGTGGACAACCGCCGCCGTGCCGTCCGTGCTGCCGTCATCCACCACCAGCACTTCAAAGTCATCTCCGAGCGCTTTTTGCCGTGCCGCGAAGTAATCTACGGTGGCGCTGAGGGTCAGCGGCAGCCGCGCCGCTTCATTAAAAGCGGGTATGATAACGGAAACGGACATTACCGTTCATTATAGGCCGCATCCGGCCCGAAAGTCAAGCGCGGGGCGGCGGCTTGCGGCATCAGCCGAGAAAGAGAAAGTCATTGAAACACGTCGTCGTATTTGCCGTTTGCATTCTGCTTTTCTGCTCCGGCGTAGGGGCAATGGCCCAGGCCGCTTCCGCGCCTGTGATCGGCCCGGCAGTAGTGCAAAACGGAGTGCGTTTCGAGACGTGGCTTGTATCCCGAAAAATCGTCATCCCCGACAAAAGTGTGGGCTACGATCAGCAAACCGCGCGGGTGCTGTTCAGCGCTCGCGTGACAAATCTCACGCAGAAGCCGGTACGCTTCAATCCCTTTGGGGTTAGACTAATTTTGATTGGGCCGGACGGCGAAGAAGTGGGCTGCGGCTTCGTCATTGGAGGCAGTCTGCGTCTGCCGAGCGAAAAAGATTATTTGCTGCTTACGCCAGGGCAGAGCGTCCTTTTGTCCTGTCCAAGCTCGCTTTATTGGTACAACAACGGACTATGTTTAGATTGGCCGTCCTTCCGTATTGATCACCCGTGGAATTATGGAGGACTGGTCGCTGGCAGCTATCAGTTTACAATTAACTGCTCCATGACGGTGCAAGACGTGCCGCTATATGACGAACACACCGGCAAAGTTGTCAAGACGCTGGACGGCTTCTGGACGGGTAACGTGACAACGCTGCCCCTGACGTTCCAGTTGGTCACGCCTTCCGGCTAGCCGTCGAAATCTGCTTAAGGCGGCTGACGGCGCGGAGCAGGCGGCAGGCGTAGTAGCCGTGCTCACCGTAGGCATGAGCGGCGGTGGTGAGCGTCCCCGCCGCCAAATCTACCTGCTGGGCGGGCGTGAACTGGAAATCTAAATACCGCTGGATGGCCGCGAAAACCCGCGCCTGGCCTGCGCCGCCGAGCGGCACTAAATGACCATCGGCATACAGCCTGCCCTGTGTGGCGCTGCCGTGCTTGTAGTTCAATAACACGCCGTCGCCCAAGCCATGCGGGTCCGCAAGCGCCAAAGTCAGCGTCCCGCCGTCGCGCAGCTCGCTCACATGAACCACAGACAGCGGCCCATGGAGGCCGCTCAAACTTGGGGCCGCCGCCACAGCCGCCGTGGAAAGAGGCAAGATACCTAGCACGGCAAACAGTGATGCGGCAACCAAACAAAGACTTCGCATGAAAACTCTCCCAAACGAGTATAGCACACGCTTGAGTACACCGCTTGCCCCTGCGGGTATACTGGAAGCAGCGAATAGAACGAGGAAATTACACGATGGCTTTGAACGGACGCGCGGTGATGCTGGCGCTGGCGGAAAACGAGGCGGTGAAGCGGACGCTGGTGCAGAACGGGATGTCCAAAGGTATGGTCCAGCGCTTTGTGGCCGGCGAGACTTTGGACGATGCTTTGGCGGCAGTGCGGCGGCTGAAGGCGCAGAATATCAGTACGGCGCTGGATTTTCTGGGCGAAAACGTCGCAACGGAAGCCGAAGCGTCAGCGTCGGCGGACGCTTATATCGGCGTCCTGACGGCGGTGGCGGGCGCGAATCTGCCCGCGCCCTATATCAGCATCAAGCTCA
>CAXTRL010000413.1:0-3201 GCA_964246575.1 uncultured Armatimonadales bacterium | reverse complement strand
CGGGACGCGGCGCTCCGGCGCGGGTGCAGGTGCTGCCGGAAGAAGCCGGGGCGGCACTGCCGCCGGGCAAAGCGGCGCTGCGGCTGATCAACGCCGCGCCGGGAACGGTTTCCGCCGACTTAGTGGTCAACACGATTGTCGGCTTGAAGTCCGTCGGCTACGGGCGGCGCAGCGGGCCGCTTCTGCTGGCAAGCGGGCATTACACAGTGCAGCTTGCCGTTCCCGGCACGGCGCAGATGCTGACCGACCCTGTCCGCCTCGACCTTACCCCCGGCCAAGCCTACACGCTGATTGCGATGGGGCAGGCCCGCAGTCAAAGCCTCCGGCTCGAAGTTTATCCAGACAAATAAAGTCCTGCTAATGCCCGCGCTGGAGGTAGTCGCAGACGCGGCGGTAGGCGGTGGTGAGGTAGTCGCTCATCAGCAGTTCGCGGCTGTTCTCGTAGTAAAACTTGACGCGCTCCCCTAAGTTCTCGTCAGGGTCGCCGATTTGGTACGTTGCGATCTCGCGCGGCAGCACATACGGCAGGTCGGCGTCCTGGTCAACGGCTTTGAATGTGATCTTAAAAATATGGTCTTTGTCCTTGAAGTTTTCGTTCCAGGCCATCGTGAGAGTGTAGCTGCGCCCGTCGGTACAGTGCAGTTGGCTTGTTTTTTCCATGAAGCTCCTAATAAAAATGCGGTCAAAATTGCCGTGATAATGGTATCCTGTTTAGGTGAGTCTTGTCAAGAGGAGTATTCCTATGTCTCGTTTGTTTGCTGCCGCCGCTGCCGCATTGGCGCTGCTGCCGGCGTCTTCGGCCTTCGCGCAGTATGGAATGGCCCCGCCCCCGCCGCTGCCGGCAGGTACGCCCGCTCCGGCGTTCACGACGCGCACGGTCGGCGGCAAGCCGCTGACGCTGCGCTCCCTGCGCGGCAAAGTGGTCCTGCTGGACTACTGGGCGACCTGGTGCGGCCCCTGCCAGATGGCGACGCCGATGCTGGAATCGCTGTCCAAGCGGTTCGGCAAACAAGGCTTGGCCGTGGTTGGCATGAGCGTGGACGACTCGCGCAGCGTCGGCCTCGTGAAGCCGTTTATGAAGCACTTCGGCATCACTTATATTGTCACGGCGTCCCCGGCGGCAAACGGCAAAGCGCAGGGCGCGTACCGGGTCAGCGGCATCCCTTCCCAGTTTCTGATTGACAAGAAGGGCATCGTCCGCTGGAGCCAGTCCGGCTTTTCGCCGAGTGAAGGCCAGGAACTCGCGCCCATGATCAAGCGCCTGCTGGCGCAGAAGTAGCCGCGTAAAGGCTTGACAGAAGCCGGGGAAGCGTGTATGCTATGACAGCTAAATGGCAAACTTCCGAAGGATGAATGTAAGGGTTGATTTATGGCAACTGACGCCAGCGAAACGAAAAAAATTGTAATTTTAGGCTGCGGACGAGTCGGCTCAACGCTGGCGAAACAAATGTCCGGGGAAGGGCATGACGTGACGGTGCTGGACCAGACAAGTGACTCGTTCCGGCGGCTCGGCGCGAAGTTCAAAGGCCAGCGGCTCGTCGGCTCGGGCCTGGACCAAGACCTCTTGAACCGGGCGCACCTGCGGGATGCGGACATCTTTATCGCCGTGACTCAGGGCGACAACACCAATATCATGGCCGCTCAGATTGCGCGGGAAGTATACAGCATCCCGCGCGTCATGGCCCGGATTTATGACCCGATCCGCGCTCAGGCGTACCGCGAGCTTGGGATTACGACGCTCTGCACGACGACGCTTGCCGCCGGCCTGCTGCATGACGCCGCACTCGGCGAAACCTCCGACAGCAGCCTGCAAAAAGCGGCCCAAAGCTGGGACACGCTGTATTTGGAGCAGCGCGGCTGACGCCAGCCGATTTCACGAATTAGGATGGATTTATGTATGTGATTGTTGTAGGCGGCGGCAAAGTCGGCTACTATTTGACCAAGCAGCTTCTCAGCGAAGGCCACGAAGTCCTGCTGCTGGAAAAAGACCGGCGGCGTCAAGCTATGCTGGCCGAGCAGATGGGCGAAGTGGTGGTGCAGGGCGACGGCTGTGAAGTGCGGATCATGTCCGAAGCCGGCTTTGGCCGCGCCGACGTGATTGTCGCCGTGACCGGCGATGATGAAGACAATTTAGTCATCTGCCAGATGGCAAAGCGCAAGTTTCAGGCTCCGCGCACCGTGTCCCGCGTCAACGACCCGGACAACATGGTCTTGTTCCAGAAGCTTGGGATTGACACCACGGTATCCAGCACCCAGATCATCTTTAACTTGCTGGACCAGCAGATTGAGACCGGCGAGATTATTCCGCTGGCGGCGCTCAAAAACGGCAACATTGAAATTGTCGCCATCACCGTATCCGAGCGCTCCCCGGTGCTGGGGCGCAACATCAAAGACCTGCCGCTGCCGGGCGATGCACTCATTATCTCGGTCGTTCGCGACGATCATGCGATTCTGCCGCAGGGCGATGTACGCTTTGAGAACGGCGACACCGTAATCGCTATGGTGGTTGCCGACGAAGAGCCGCAGCTCCGCCACATCTTCACCGAGTCGCATTGAAGACCAAGCCAAAACGAAACGCCGCGCTGATCGTGCTGGGTCTGCTCCTTTTCAGCAGCCTCGGCTGGTTTCTTCTGCGCCCCGCCCCCGCCCCGCCGCCGGTGGCGCTGCGTCCGTCTGTCCGCCAGGTCGCGGAAACGCAGAAGCATCTGGACGTACTCGGAAAGACTGTTTCTAGGCCCGGAACCGGCCCGCGTACCCTGCGCTTGTCTGAAAACGACATCAACGTCGCGCTTGCCAGCAGTCCGTCCCTTAAAAAACTGCTGACCACGCACGGCGTCAAGGCCGTTCAGATCGTGCTTCAGGAACCGGACAGCGTTGTGGTCCACGCTTCGGCGACGGTGCAGGGCCGTGTCCAGAACATCCAAATCAGCGGCGCGGTGGCACCTGACCCCAAGCTCGGTGTCCGTTTCACAGCGACAAGCGCTCAGGTCGGCAGCCTGCCCCTGCCGGCGGCTTTGGTGACTTCGCAGGCGAACGGCCTGGCTGCCCGGTTTTCGCGCCAGCTCCTCAGCCATTTTTCCTTGTCGGTGCAGGGCGTTTACGTCCAAAAGAAAGACCTGGTCATCGTCGGCATTCCTAGCCAATCTGTTCCTGCGGCGGCGTCTCCACGATGAGCGTTACAGGTCCGTCATTGACGATCTC
>CAXTRL010000412.1:0-3209 GCA_964246575.1 uncultured Armatimonadales bacterium | reverse complement strand
GTCCTACAACCAGCTTGTGCCGACCCTGCGCGGCGTGCTGGGCTTTATGGGCGTCTCCGACGTGGAATTTGTCAGCGTGGAAGGCACCGCGCCTTATTTGCCGGAAGAAGTCAAAGCGCCGATCCTGGCTGCGGCTCGCGAGAAGATCGCGGCGATTGCCAAAGCAAGCTAACAACAGCGTTGCGCGAGGGAGTTCATTCCCTCGCGTATTGCCTAGGGAGACCATCTTATGAAACAAAACACTTTCAATCGCACTCTTGCGCTCACGGCTTTGACGAGCGGCGCGGTCGCTTCCATAGCTGCCGTCCTGCTTTTTAACCCTGGCCCGGCCTTTCCCGCGCCGCGCCTGCTTGGAGGCGCAACTGTTAAAGCCGCGCTGCCCGTTGCCGGAACCTACACCCTTGACCCCATGCACACGTCCATCGGCTTCGAGATTCAGCACATGGGCCTCAGCAAAGTGCAGGGGCGTTTTGACGATAAATCCGGCAAGATCGTTGCCAATCCCGCCGACTTGTCCAAATCCAGCGTCAGCTTTACGGCCCAAACCGCGTCAATTGACACCAATGTTGCGCCGCGCGATGCCGATTTGAAGTCACCGAGCTTCTTTGACGCCGCCAAGTACCCAACGCTTGCTTTTCAAAGCACGGCAATACGCAAAGAACGTGATCATTATGTGGCTGATGGGACGCTGACCATCAAAGATCAGTCGCATCCCGTGTCTATTCCGTTTCGCTACCTCGGCCCCGTGCAGGACCCCTTCGGCGGAACGCGCCTCGGCATCCTGACAGACCCGATCACAATCAGCCGAAGCGCCTACGGCATCACCTGGGACCACAAGATGCCCGACGGCTCCCCGCAGCTTGCCGACGCCGTCACGGTGCGGCTTTCCGCCGAAGCGACCAAAGACAAGTAAAAGACAAGTAGCCGCTGAAGCTGCTGGAAAGCAAAAGCCCGGCATGGAACCTGCTTCCGTGCCGGGCTTTTTTGCATTTGCCGCAACAAAAATAAGCCTGCATACTCCAATTCACTTGACAAAAGTTCCTTGCCTGTGCTATCCTGAAACACTTCCAGGCGCTGACGCCCGGCAAGCAGCCTTCCGGCAAACGCGATGAAGCACCCCCGGTAACTTTTCCATCATTCAGGAGGATGCTCTTTCGTGAAATCCAAATTCTGGCAAGCCGCCCTCTGCGCGGCAGCCCTTCTTCCACTGTCTTTTGCGGCTCAGGCCCAGACTTCCACCCCGGCTGCTCCCGCCACCAGCGGCGCGGCAGCGGCCGCCCCGGCGACACCCGCCGCGACCACCATCAACGGCAGCGTCATGGTGCAGGATGACACTGCCAAGCCTCCGGCCCCTGTTTCCAGTGCGTCCAGCTTGAAAAACATGGCGAACGCCTCGCTGACGCCCGAAGGCGCAAGCCGGGGCGACACGGCCTGGATGATTGTCGCTACCGCGCTGGTCATGCTGATGACGCCCGGCCTGGCCCTGTTCTACGGCGGCTTGGTTCGTTCCAAGAACGTACTCAACACGCTGATGATGTCGTTTGTCGCGCTCGGCCTCATCTCCATCCAGTGGATGCTTTGGGGCTATTCGGTGGCGTTCGGGCCGACTGAGCATAAAATCTTGGGCCTCGGTATTTTCGCCAGCCCTTTAAGCTGGATGGGTTTGCGAGCTGGAGCGGGGGCTACTCCTGTTTCCAACGCGCCTACGATTCCGGGCGCGATTTTCATGCTGTTCCAGATGACGTTTGCGGTAATCACGCCTGCGCTGATCTCCGGCGCAGTCGCGGAGCGCATGAAGTTCGGCGCGTACTGCTTGTTTATCCTGCTTTGGGCGACGTTCTTTTATGACCCGCTGGCGCACATGGTCTGGGACGGCGGCCTGATCGGCACCGGTAAAATCCATGCCCTGGACTTCGCGGGCGGCACCGTTGTTCACATTTCGTCCGGCGTTTCGGCGCTGACTTTGTGCATCATGCTCGGCAAGCGGCGCGGGGCCGGCTCTGAGGAAATGCGCCCGCACAATGTCCCGATGGTCCTCATTGGGGTTGCTCTGCTGTGGTTCGGCTGGTTCGGCTTCAACGCCGGGTCTCAGCTTGCGGCGGACGGCGTCGCAACGGCGGCGTTCATCAACACACATATTGCGACGGCCGCCGCCGCGATGTCCTGGACGCTTATTGAGTGGATTCGCTTCAAGAAGCCCACGGCTGTAGGCTTCGGCTCCGGCGCGGTGGCAGGCCTTGTCGCGATCACTCCCGCCTGCGGCTTCGTCAATGCAATTGATGCTTTGATTATCGGCCTTGTCGTGTCGCCCATCTGCTTCTCGATGATCCAGCTTAAAGGCAAGCTCAACCGCTACGACGACGCTTTGGACGTATTTGGCGTCCATGCCTGCGGCGGAATGTGGGGCGCTCTGGCGACCGGCTTGTTCGCCAACGCTGCCGTCAACTCGGCAATCACGCAGACGAGCGGCCCGCTCGGCGTCAGCAACGGCCCGTTCTCCGGCCAGCCGGGCGCGTCCTGGGGACAGCCTCTGGCACAGCTTGAGGCGATTATCATCACCATCATTGGGGCGGTCGTGTCCACGCTCCTTATCGGCTCGCTGCTGAATGTTCTGATCCCCGGCGGAATGCGTGCGCCAGCCGGGCAGGAAGAAGACGGCTTGGATGTCACCGAGCACGGCGAAGAAGGCTACTCCGGCGAGAACGCCGGCCTCCCGGCGCTGGCAGGGATTGATTAAACCACGCAATGAATTGCATGGCTGAAGAGCCTTCGGCTGGCTGTCCTGCGGACAGAAGACAGCCGCACAAAATCTTTCTTTTTGTCCGCAGGACAACCGGCGCGAAGCGCCCCTCAGCCATGCAATTCATTGCGTGGCGGCCACGAATGGGAATTCGTGGAGTGCGTCACAGGAGAAACTATACATGGTCCGAATTGAAGCGATTATTCGCCCCAGCCGGCTGGATGAAGTCAAATCTGCATTAGACGAGATTGGCGTTCACGGTATTAGCGTCACCGAAATCAAAGGCGCAGGCAAGCAAAAGGGCTACACCCAGCATTACCGAGGCTCGGAGTACCAGGTCAACCTGCTGCCCAAAGTGCAGATTATCGTGGTCGTTGCCGACAGCCAGCAGGACAGCGTCATCGGCGCGATTGAAGACGCGGCCCGCACCGGCGAAATCGGCGACGGCAAAATCTTCGTCACGCCGGTT
>CAXTRL010000411.1:0-3210 GCA_964246575.1 uncultured Armatimonadales bacterium | reverse complement strand
CTTCGGACGAAGATGAGGACTCGGAAACTGTGCCTTTCCTTTATTTCTGTGTCCGAAGGACATTTCCTGCCGGGGTTTTCCACAACCCCGGCATCTTAAGTCACGCCAAAGTCTCGCCCCGCCCAGCGGCGTGTTCTCAACTCAGCAAGGTAAGACCCAATATGAAATCTTCGCGCTTCTTGAAATCTTCGCGTTCTATGTTTTTTCTGTCCCACCAGGCCGCCGCGCTGGGGCTGCTGACGGCGCTGGCCGGGCCGGTGCTGGCTGCGCCCGCTGCCGTGACGCCCCGGCTGGCCGGCCATGTTCCGACAGCCGCTATTGCGCATTCGCGCCTGCTTGGGCGCATGGCATCCGCGCAGACGGTTCCGCTTGCGCTGACCCTGCCGCTTAGGAACCAGGCCGCCCTCGCGGATTTGATCGCCAAGCAGTCCAAACCCGGCGATCCACTGTACGGCCATTACTTGACCCCGGCGGAGTTCACCGCCCGGTTCGGCCCGACTGCCAGCGACTATGCCGCCGTCGCGGCGGCCGCCAAGCAGAAGGGTTTCACGGTAACGGGAACGCACCCGAACCGATTGATTCTAGATGTGTCCAGCCCAGCGTCGGCGATTGAGTCGGCGTTCGGCCTGCACTTGCAGCGCTACTTAGATAAGGCTGGGCGCGAGTTTTACGCTCCCAACGCCGGTCCGGCCCTGCCGGCGGGGCTTGCGGGGCGGGTGTCGGGCGTGGTTGGTTTGGACAATGCCATGCGCCTGCATTCACATCTGCATCCGGCGCTGACAGGCCGCGCCGGGTCGGGATCGTATGGCGGGCTGACGCCTTCCGACATCCAAACCGCTTACAGCCTGCCCACCACTCCCGGCCTGAACGGAACCGGGCAGACCATCGCGCTGTATGAGCTGGACGGCTACACGCCAAGCGACATCACTGCCTACGAAAGCGCCTACGGCCTGCCCGCAGTCCCCCTTCAGAACATTCTGGTAGACGGCGCGACCGGAACCGCCGGCGACGGCTCGGACGAAGTGACGCTGGACATCGAGCTGGCCCAAGCGCTGGCCCCCGGCATCAGCAAGATTTTGGTGTATGAGACGCCCAACACCAATACGACCACCGATTCGACCTATATTGACGGCTACAACCGGATTGCGACCGACAACATTGCCAAGCAAATCAGCACGTCCTGGGGGTTTCAGGAAAGTGGTACTTCGGCGGCGCTGTCGAGCGGCGAGAACTCAATCTTTCAGGAAATGGCCGCGCAGGGACAAAGCATCTTTGCCGTGACCGGCGACAACGGCGCGTATGACGACGGCTCCACGCTGAGCGTAGACGACCCCGGCTCACAGCCGTATGTCACCGGCGTCGGCGGCACGACCCTGACCACCAACGGCACCGGCGGCACTTATGCCGGCGAGTCCGCTTGGAGCGCCCCGCCGGACTTAAGCTACACCGATGTTCCTGGATACAGCGCGTTCGGTTCGGGCGGCGGCGGCGGCTTCAGCATAACCTGGCCTGCGCCCTCCTACCAGTCGGCGCTGCCGTCGGCACCCACTATGCGGAGCGTCCCCGACGTCGCGCTGGACTCGGACCCGCAGACCGGCTACTCCATTTACTACGGCGGCAGCTTTACCGTCTACGGCGGCACCAGCGCGGCGGCCCCACTTTGGGCAGGCTTCACGGCCCTGGTCAACCAGCAGCGGGCGTCGGCCGGCAAAGCGCCGGTCGGCTTTCTAAACCCGCCGATTTACCAGATTGGAGCCAGCGCGGCGTACACGGCGAACTTCCATGACGTGACTTCCGGCACCAACCTCTACTATCCAGCGCAACCCGGTTACGACAACGCCACCGGCTGGGGATCATTTATCGGCAGCGCCCTCCTGAACACGCTGGCGAATGGCCTTCCGGCGGCGCAGACCGCCACCCTGACCGGCACCGTCACCGCCGCCGATACCGGGGCCGCTCTGCCGAATGTCACGGTTAGCGCCTTGTCGGTTCCCGGCAACGCCGTCGTCGGCACGGCCACGACAAACAGCGCCGGCGTTTACACGCTGCCGGTCCCCGCAGGAGCGGCGCTGGCCGCCGCCGAAAGCGCCTACGCTGCGACCGGCGGCCATTACGCCGGAGCGCAAACGCCTGTTCCGGCGCTTGCCGCCGGCCAGACGGTTACCGTCAACGCCGCCTTGCAGCCGGCGCATACGTTCGCGATGGGCCTGCAAATGATCTCGTCGCCGTACACTTACAGCACAGTCAGCGACTTCCAAACCCTGTTCGGCCTCAGCTCCGCCGTTTCCGCCACGCCGACCCGGCTGATTGCCTGGGTCCCGGCTGCCGACAGCTATGTGTTCTACCCGGCTGCTCCGGCTAACACGCTGTCCCCCGGCACCGGCTACTGGGCCGCCTTCGGCGCTCCTGCGTATCCGCATTACGACGGGACGCTCGTTTCCAAAGCGACGCCGTTTTCGCTTTCCGTATCCGCCGGGTGGAACTTAATCGGCGATCCGTTCCCCGCCGCCGTGCCGCTGTCGTCGGTCACGGTCAGCGGCACACCGCTGGCGCTGAGTTCCGCCGTGTCGCCGGCCTTGTATACCTACAAAACGGCGTCCGGCCAGTATGTCACCCTGAGCGCGGCATCGGACTCGCTTCAGCCTTATGCCGGCTACTGGCTTTACGCCACGCAGGATGCTACGCTGACGGTTCCCGCGCCGCAGTAGGCAGTCTAGTAACAGGCAGTCAGTTGACCGCAGGCGGCCAGACGTGCTAAAATAGCGCCAGACAGACATCTACTCAGAAACTGAATAAAAAGCAGGAATGGGCGGTTAAAACCGCAGCAACAATGGCACGAAGTCCGCCTTCGCGGACTCATACACATTCCCGTATTAACCTGCGAAGGCAGGTTTCGTGCTTTTGTTGCCGCGACTTCAGTCGCCCGACAGACTTTCCATACAGACTCTCAGCTTCATCCTAACGGCTAACGGAGAAAACACACGATGACAAAGACAACGACTGTCCTGAACCAAGCATCTTTCGCGCTGCTGCTGTCCGTAACTGGCGCGGCCTTTTGCGGCATGGGCGCTTTGGCCCAGTCTGCACCGCCCCCGGCGAAGCCGATCACGATCAAGCTCGGCGCGTTCCTGCCTAGCGGCAGCTATTTGAAGAATGCGACCAGCAACTCGTGGTTCAGCGCCGGGCTGGAATACGCCCCCGCGCCGCGCA
>CAXTRL010000410.1:0-3265 GCA_964246575.1 uncultured Armatimonadales bacterium | reverse complement strand
TGAAAATCTTGTGGGTGACAGTTAGGCTTTTCCAGCCTGCTTCTGGAACTCTTGACCTTCCCGTTTCGGGAGGGTCGGCACTTGTGCCGGGGTAGGTTCTCTCACCGCCTTCAGCACGACGCGCTGCCAGGTGAACACTGTCTCGCCGTCTGCCGTAGTGACTATCTGAAACGCCTCCTTGGCGCTCTCCGAGGCGTCGGCAAAAGCCTCGCGGACGGCGGCGGACTGCTCCGGCGTGCAGCCGGCCTTATGAAGCCAGTCGGGTAGGGGGATCGTGATGCCGCCGCCATCGGTGCGGCATTCGGCAACGGTCAGCCCGGCGGCTTCCGTCATTTGCCGCCACTGGGACGGCGTGTAGTTCTGGACGTGGGACGGGTCACGCAGGACTTCCACGGCGTTCTGCCACTGAGCCGCTTCGGGTGAGTCATCCGGTACGGTTGTGTCCACAAGAACAAATCTGCCGCCGGGCTTCAGAACGCGGGCGGCTTCCGACAAAAAATTTGGCACGTCTAAAAAGTGATGCGGGGCGATCCGGCAGGTCACCAAGTCAAACGCTTGATCGCCGAACGGCAAAGCTTCGGCAGCGCCTTCTTCAAACCGGGCGTTCGTGATGCCGCGCCCGGCGGCATACTTCTCAGCCTGCGTCAGCATTCCCGGCGACACGTCCAGCCCGATCACGGAAGAAACCAGCGGTGCAAAGGCCAATGCGGTAAAGCCTGTGCCTGTCGCCACGTCCAGCGCCGTGTCCGTTGGCTTCGGCTGGGCGGCAGCCAGCATCGCGTTCAGCGTTTCTTCGCTCCAGGTGTTCCACTGGGCGTTGTACTCCGTCGCCTGCTTATCAAACTGGTCTTTCGCGGACCGTGCTGGGGCATATGTTTCCATAGCCTATTATGTGCCATAATTTAGCGTGTGTCCAATATATCTTTGTTGCACATTTGATAGGTTTAAGCTATGGAACTGCGGCATCTGCGTTATTTTGTGACTGTGGCGGAAGAACTGCATTTCGGTCGGGCTGCCGCCAAGCTGTTTATCGCCCAGCCGCCGCTTTCTCAGCAAATCCAGCAGCTTGAGCGGGAGCTTGGCGTTCCGCTTTTTACCCGCACTTCCCGCCGGGTGCAGCTTACCCCTGCAGGGGAAGCGTTTCTCTTAGAAGCGCGGCAGATTTTGAAAAGCGTCAGCCGGGCAGTGGACACGGCGCAATGGGCGGCGCGGGGCGAGATAGGCTGGCTGGGGATCGGCTTTGCGGCGTCGGCGACGTATGACCTACTGCCTAACGTGCTGCATGATTTCCGGGCTGCGTTCCCGGAAGTGTCCTTGTCGTTGCAGGAGCTGAATGCCGCCGAGCAGGCGGCGGCGCTTCGGGACAAGACAATCCATGTCGGTTTTGCCCGGCCTTATGTTCCGCGCCCAGAATTGGTCGTCAGCGCGGTTCAGCGCGAGCCGTTTCTGGCGGCATTCCCCGAAGCGCACTCCCAAGCAGGCGACAAGCCACTGCGGTTGTCTGAGCTTGCCGATGAGCCGTTTATTTCGTTCCCGGAGCTGCCGAAGCCAAGCTATGCGGAAACGGTGCGCCTGGCCTGCGAAAGCGCAGGGTTCACGCCGCGCGTGGTCCAGGAAGTGCGCGAAATGCAGACTGCCCTCAGCTTAGTTGCCGCCGGGTTTGGCGTCGCACTGCTGCCGGCGAGTGTCCGGCATCTGCACCGGGACGGCGTGGTGTACCGGCCTTTGGAAGAGCCTGCGCCACGCACCGAGCTTGCGGTCGTATCGCGTGCTGACGACCCTTCCCCCGTGCTAAAGAACTTTCTGGCGATTGTCCAAGCGCAGGTGACGCGGCGGGAGGAATGAAAAGCGATTGACACCCGCGCCGGCCTGTGCCATACTTGACATATGATTTCTCCGTCGCCTGCGTCCGCTTCGCCTGCCTCCGTTTCTGTCCGTGAGCTTTCCAGTGCCAGCGATCATGCTCTTTGGAATGCGTTTGTGGGACGTGTCCCGGAAGGCGACGTGCTGCAAGCGTGGGAATGGGGCGGCGTCAAAAGTCCGGACTGGTTCCCCCTGCGCTTCGGCGTCTTTGAAGGCGACGCGCTTGTCGGCGGCGCGGCAGTTTTGCGCCGTAAGCTGCCGCTGGTCGGCCCTTTTTACTACGCCCCGCGCGGGCCGCTGCTGGCGGATTGGAGCAATGAAGCAGCCTTGACGGCGCTACTGGAGGCCATCCGAAAACGCGCGGCTGCCGACGGCTCGGCGTTTCTTAAGGTTGACCCAGCAGTTTCCGTTGAGCGCACCGAAGTGGCCGCGCGGCTGGCAGCGCACGGCTTCGCGCCGCCGCCGAGCTTTGACGCTCAGGGCTTTGGCGGGACGCAGCCGCGTTGCGTCATGCAGCTTGACCTGGCGGGGCGCACGGAAGCCGATCTGCTGGCGGCGTTTAAAGGGCAGGCGCGGCGCAACATCAAGCTGTCCACGGAAAAGCATGGCGTCCAGGTTGCCTGCGACTTGACCCGCGCCGATTTGGACGTCTTTAACGACTTGATGAAGATCACCGGCGAGCGCGACGGTTTCCGCCCGCGCCCGCTGTCGTACTTCCAAACCCTGTGGGACAATCTGGTTCCTGCGGGGCTGGCAAAGCTGTTTTTGACCCGGCACGAAGGCCAAATACTGTCCGGCGCACTCTGCTTCATCATCGGCGACAAAGCCTGGTATGTCTACGGCGCGTCGTCAAACGAGCAGCGGAATGTCATGCCGAACTACGCGATGCAGTGGGCCATGATCCGCTGGGCGAGGGAAGCGGGCTGCACTTGGTACGACTTCCGGGGCGTCAGCCCGCGCCGCAAAGTGGAAGGCGAAGCGGCTGCGGAGCTGGAAAAAGAGGACCATTTGCAGGGCCTCAATCGCTTTAAAGAAGGCTTCGGCACACGTTACGTCGAGTACATCGGCGAGTTTGACTTGGTTTACAACAAGTCCGCGTACTGGCTGTACACGCAGGGAAAGCCTGCCGCGCAAAAGCTCGTTCGCCGCTTGAAACAGCGCTAACGCCCTGCAAACTTGCGGGGCTTTTCCCGATAATAGAAAGACCACCAATGAGGAAGCACGTTATGCCTCGCTGGACATTCACTTTTCCGATACTTATTTGGGCCGCTGTGCTGCCCGCGCTTGCCCCGGCCCATGCCGAGAAGAACCTAACGCGCCCGCCGGGAACGACGCGCTACGGCGCAATGGTGCAAGCGCTCAACAGCCTGCTGCGCTACGACCAAGATCATGCAAAACGCAT
>CAXTRL010000409.1:0-3273 GCA_964246575.1 uncultured Armatimonadales bacterium | reverse complement strand
CAATGACTTGCAGCGAGTCATAGTAGTTGAACAGCTTGTTGCGCCCGTAATGACCTGTCAGGAACGCCACAGTGCTGGTCCCGGCTCGGAGCGTCATTGGGAAAGTGCGCGGGGCAGACCGGACATCGGCGCTGGTGGTATGCTTGCCGTTGACAAAGCAGCTTACCCAGTCATCGGCGTTGCTGAAGTTGATCTGGTAATTGCCAGCAGCCGGAACAGTTACCTTAGTCCGGTACCAGGCATACGCGCCGTAGTCGCCGTCCGCCCCCATCGGCAGCGGCTCCCGGCTAGCTTTCCAGCCGGCGTCCGAGTAGCCGGGCTGCGCCTGTGGGACGGCGTAATCCGCATGCCACGGCCCAAGCGTCGGCGGCGCAGCGGAAGCCTTTGCACCCGCCGCAGAGACGGGAACAAGTGAAAGCGGCGGCTGGGCGGCGCTGGGCAAATACAGCAGGCAGGGCAAGGTTGGGGGCGGCGCATGAAGGCCAGTTTGTTCCGTGATCAGACGCACAACCCCAGCGGTCATATGCTGGACTTCGCCGACATAATCAGGGCCGCAGGCGATCAAACCGCCATCTTCTAAGAACCAGGTTCGGTCTGCCATTGCAGTCGGCATGGAGAGGACACGCACAGACCGGCTGCCGGATTGGAAGCTGCTCAAGCGCGGCACAGCTTGGGGGATTGTAGTCCGCAGAACCGGCCCGGCCCCCGAAACTGTCATGCCTGCACCGGCGGTACGCGCATGAGTGGCGGCAAAGTGCAGCTCCACCGGCTCGCCGGGGCTGCCGTAGACAACTAAAGTCGTCAGCGTTCCGGCACGGGCGATCCCAAGCAGCCGGGCGGCAGCCAGCGAAAGCCCAATGCCGGGGGCAAGTGGGTAATCGCGGACAATCGGTACGATCTCGCCTGAAGCAATGCTGATTGGTCCAGCAGCCGGATACAACGCGCCGTCCACTTTAATCTGGGTCGCAACCGGGCTGCCGGTGCGGTTGTAAAGAAATGCGGCTTCGCCTGAGTGACCCTTGCGGCTTGAAATCTGAATGCCGCCGCCGGTGGTTGTCAGGCCACCGCCGTCATCGGCAGCAAGGGAGCTTGCCAGCAGGTCGCCGAAGCTGACAGCAAACATGGCGGCTTTCTTGCAGGCGTAATAAGAAGGCCGAATGTCTCCGGCCTGCCCGAGGGGTGAGCCGAAGTCATAAGCTGAGGCCACTTCGTTGTTGTTCCATGTATCGAAGTTCGTGCCGCCCGCCATTGTGTAGTGAGTGTAGCCCGCGCCGCCGTAGGCGATCACTTTCCACGTTGAGCGCTGCAAAAGATTTGCCCGGTCTTCGTCATAGCCATAGTTGTCCAGCCAGCCGGTCCAAAATTCACTGCTGTACCAGGGAGAAGTGCGCCGGGATGTGTCAAACGGCGAGTCTCCTGCCGGGTTTTTATCGTGGTTCAGGCCGCTGAACCACAGCGGCACCTGCATTCCCATTGTCCGCATCTTGGCATAAAACCATTTGTAGTAGGGATTCGGCAGATCCGTGCCGCCGCCGACGCCGCCGGGCATGACATGCTCGTTTTCCATCTGCACCATCAGGATCGGCCCGCCATGAGTGATCTGGTTCGCCGCCAAAATCGGAATAAGATGGTTGAAGTAAGGCGTAACGGCGTGGTAAAACTGGGCGTTGTCGGACATCGGGCGCAGGCCGGGCTTGAAGCGTAGCCAGACCGGCAGGCCGCCGGTGTCCCATTCCGCGTTGTCGTAGGGACCCATGCGGACAATCGCATACATCCCAAGTGAATGGATGAGCTGCAAGTAGGCGTTCAGGTCTTTTTCGCCGGTGAAGTCAAAGCAGCCTTCTACCGGCTCATGGTAGTTCCAAAACACATACGTTTGAACCGTGTTGTAGCCGGCCCGCTTGATCCGCAGCAGCCGGTCCCGCCACATCGCCCTCGGCGTTCGGGGGTATTGCAGCTCGCCCGCAACAATGAACGTCCGCTTGCCGTGAATGATGAAGCCGCGTCCGTCAAAGTTGATAAAGGGCTTTGCGGCAGGCAGCGGCGGAAAAATGCTGTCGTTGCTGTTGGGCCAGCCAAACGCATGAACGCAGGGCGCAAAACAGCAAAGCAGGCAAAAGGCAAACAAGATGGCCTGAGTGTGTAGGAAATGTTTACGGCAAAAGTGTTTCATGGATGTATGGAAGGATTGCGGCGGATAGAGGGGCAGAAGACCGTCGTCTTCTGCCCCGCAGTGAGGAGTTGCTCGGTTAGCTGTCGAAATAGACCGCTTTGCCGGTGGCCGCAGACTCATAAATCGCTTCCAAAATCTGGGAAACGACCAGGGCCTGTTCGGGCAAAACAACCGGAGCGGTGTCGTTGCGAACGGCATCAATCCAGGACTGGGCTTCTTCCACGGAAGGATCGCTGGATTTGCCATCAAAGAAGGCGACGCCGCTGGCGGACGTTTGGATCTGGTTCAAGTACAGCGTCGAAAAGCGCTCGCCGTTGATCCGCAGGCCGCCCTTAAAGTCCGCGCCCGCTTTGGTTCCGGCCAGAATGCACTGCGCTTCCGCTGTGTCCATGAGATTGATGGCCCAGCAGGCTTCCAAGTTGATGGTCGCGCCGTTCTGCATGGTGATAAAGCCGAACGCCGCTTCTTCAACCGTAAACTTCGCCGGGTCCCAGGGTCCCCAGGCGTTGGCTGCGTTTTCGGTAGGAGCGAGCTTGTGGTAAGTGGCTCCCATAACCGACTTCGGCTTGTAGTTGTTCATCATCCAGAGCGACAGGTCAAGGGAGTGCGTGCCGATGTCAATCAGCGAGCCGCCGCCCTGCTTGTCGCCGTCCAGAAAGACGCCCCACGTCGGAACGGCGCGGCGGCGGATGGCAAGCGCTTTGGTGTAGTAGATTTCGCCCAAATCACCGGCGTCGCAGACTTTCTTGAGGTAGGCGGCTTCAGCGGTCTGCCGGTTCTGGTAGCCTATGGTCAGCTTTTTGCCGGAACGCTGGGCGGCTTCCAGCATCAGCTTGGCATCCGACGCTTTTTTAGCCATCGGCTTTTCGCACATGACATGCTTATCGGCTTCGAGCGCCGCGATGCTGATTTCGGCATGCGAATCGTTCGGCGTCAAAACATGGATGACTTCAATGTCGCCGTCCTTGAGAAGCTCCGTATAGTCAGAGTAAACTTTTGCGTCCGCAGTGCCGTATTTGGCCGCTGCCGCCTGCGCTTTGGTTTCGATAATGTCGCAGAACGCGACCATTTCAACGCCTTTGACTTTCGCCAGAGACGGC
>CAXTRL010000408.1:0-3292 GCA_964246575.1 uncultured Armatimonadales bacterium | reverse complement strand
GTGTACAAATGGATGCCCGGTGCGCCGTTTTGCAGCAAATCGCGGCACTGGGCCGCCGCGTATTCAATGCCGCGCTCCTGCACTTCCTTGTCCGTGCCTTCTCCCAGCGCGTCCAGCAGCTTGGGCGGGATGTCCTGCCCACTTAACTCTCCAATTCGGGCAAGCTGGCCCAAAGAAGTCACCGGCAGAATGCCGGCCAGGAGCGGCATGGTGATCCCAGCCTTCGCAGCGTGGTCCCGGAACTCGTAATACGCGGCGTTGTCGAAGAAAAGCTGGGACGTTGCAAACTCCGCCCCACAGTCCTGCTTGAACTTCAGCCAGTGGATGTCGTCGTCCAAATGCGCGGCATCCGGGTGCTTCTCCGGGTAAAACGCGCAGCCGATGTGAAAGTCAAAGTTTGTCCGGGCATATTCAATCAAGTCGCTGGCATGGGCAAACCCGCTGGGGTGCGGCTGGTACGATGGGTCGTTCTTCGGCGCATCCCCGCGCAGGGCCATTAAGTGCCGGATGCCGGCGGCTTGCAGGGTGGCCAAAATCTCGGCGATTTCTTCTTGGGAATGCCCGACGCAGGTAAGGTGCGGCACCGAGTCAATGTCCAGCTCCCGCTCAATCCGGCTGACCAAGTCTACCGTCTTCTGGCGATTGGAGCCGCCCGCGCCGTAGGTCTCCGACACGAAATCGGGTGCCTGCCGGGTGATTTCGCCAAGCGTGGAGTAGAGGGTCGCCCACCCGGCCGGGTTCTTTGGCGGCGAAAACTCATAAGACAGCGTCGGTGTTCCTGCCGCCAGTTTATCGCAAAAATCCATCGCTGCGCTTATCCAATCCCCAACAGCTTGACTTCCACATATTCGCAAAGCGTGTGCAGCATCACTTGATGGCACTCCTGAATCCGCATTGCGCTGGGGTTGACGCTCTGCACGCACATTTCGTAATCGGCCAGCCCCCGGCACTTGCCGCCGGTTTTGCCCGTGAAGATACCGATCACCAAGCCACGCTCTTTGGCGGCCAGCAGCGCCCGGTAAATGTTCTCCGAGTTGCCGCTGCTGGTGAACGCAATCAGCACATCGCCCGGCATCCCCAATGTTTGGACCTGCCGGGCAAAGATTTCGTCAAAGCCGTAATCGTTGGCGATGCAGGTCAGCACGGTCCCATCCACCGACAGGCACATCCCCGGCAGCGGCTTCCGCTCTCGGTAGAAGCGCCCGGTAAACTCTTCCGCCAGATGCGCCGCTTCCGACGCCGACCCGCCGTTGCCGCACGTCAGCAGCTTATGCCCGGTGCCAAACGCCGTCAGCACGGCCTCAGACAGCGCGTTCAGCGTGTCTTCGTGGTCCAGCAGCCCGACCAAATCCTGCTGCAATTCGTTGATATGTTGTGTTAGCATAATTCTCTACTTTTAGGTGTAGCCATACAGCCGGCGACGAGAGACGGCAAAACGAATGCTATAATAATGCCGACAAACTCAATCATAATGCTACGGTCACTAATGGTCACCGGCGGTCTAGGGTCATCATCCATGTTGAAGTTCACCGTGCCTGCGTATGCCCAGGCCAGCGGCCACCCTAAAATTAATCCTTCTAAGCCAGCGACTAAAATTGCTGCGGCAAGAACCGGCCGCACACGAGACCGCTTCAGTAAGCTGATGCTGCCCCACTGCAAGAACCAGGAAAGGATTCCCCAGAAGAAGCCAAATAGAACCTCACAAAATGTCCGGAACGCCACTAGACAGGCAAGTTGATAGAGAATACCGGCAGATTTGCCGTTGCTCCAGCTTACGGCAAACTCATGGCATTCCGGAAGCTGAGTGGTGACGGTGATCAGCACCCACAGTCCAACCCACCAGAGAATGTACCAGCCATAATGAGGACGCAAAAGATTTAAGTTCTTTCATCACTGAGGGTGGAGGCTAATGCCTCTGCTAGAGGCGTTACGGGATGGGCGATGCGGATGTCCGGCAGGCCGCGCTCCCGCAGGCCGGACGCAATCCAGGCTAGGCAGCCGGGGTTGCCGGCGGCGATGACCGATGCGCCCGTAGACAGGATATGATCCAGCTTGCGCGACTGCAAGCGGCGGGCCATGTCCGGCTCAGTGAAGTTGTAAATGCCTGCCGAGCCGCAGCAGACTTCGCTTTCGGGCAGCGTCACCCACAGGGTGTTGGGCAGACGCGCCAGCAGGGCGCGGGGCGCGTCGCGAATGCCCTGTCCGTGCGCCAGATGGCAGGCGTCGTGGTAGGCCATTGTCACCGGCGCGTCCGAAGTGGGCTTGAGCGGCGCGACCCAGCCGAGTTCGTCCAGCCATTCGCACACGTCGCGCACTTTGGCGGCGAATGCGGCGGCGCGTTCCGCATACGCCGGGTCATCCGCGAGAAGCTGCCCGTAGTCTTTCATCTGGCTGCCGCAGCCTGCCGAATTGACGACAATCGCGTCCAAGCCGTCAAGCGGCGTGAACGCATCAATCAATGAACGCGCCAGCGCACGGCTTTCGTCGCCGCAGCCGCTATGCCCGTGCAGCGCCCCGCAGCAGCCTTGACGGCGGTTAATCAGCACTTCGCAGCCGTTGGCGGCCAGCACCCGCACGGTGTCGGCGTTGACGTCGCCGAACAAAACGCGCATGGCGCAGCCGGCGAGAACGCCGACGCGGGCGCGTTTCGAGCCGACTGCCGGAGTGACAGCAGGAGGCAGCGGCGGCGAGATTTGCGGCGGCAGCGAAGCCGTTTGCCCCTCGGCGGTGCGAGCGCCGGACAGCAGGCGCACGGCGGGCGCGGGAACAGCGCCGCCGGTCAAGGCTTGGGCCATTCGCAGAGCGACGGTCATCTTCTTGGGCTGCGTCAGCGTTCCGAGCAGCGCCGAGCGGGACCAATCGGTCTGCCAGGGCCGGACATGCTCGGCGTTGATACGCTCACGAGCGGTTTCTAAAATGCGCCCATAAGGAACGCCCGACGGGCAGGCGGTTTCGCAGGCCCGGCAGCCGAGGCACAAATCCAGATGATGCACGGCGTCGGAGGCCGATAGTGTACCCTCGTGCATCTTCCGCATCAAGACCAGCCGTCCGCGCGGGCTGTCTGCCTCGCTACCTGTTTCCAGGTAAGTAGGACAGGCGGGAAGGCAGAGGCCGCAGTGGACACACGCCATCAAATCTTGTTCGTGCTGAACACTTGTCATAGTCTGCTTATTTATGGTAATCATATACTCGACACATCACGGTTAAAAGCTCTTGCCCCAGCAGGCTATTTGACTTCAATCATTGCTGAGAACACGGCCTCACAGAGGCAAAAAGAAGGTCAGAAGTATCT
>CAXTRL010000407.1:0-3296 GCA_964246575.1 uncultured Armatimonadales bacterium | reverse complement strand
CAATAGTCAGCAGCAGGCCGCCGGTGCTGACCAGCCAGGCCAGCAGCGGAAACGGAGCCGGGTCAAAATGAGCGCTGCTGGGACGCTCCGAAAAGACGTTCAGCAGCACCCAAATCACGATCAGGGTAATGGCAAGGTTCAGGAACAAGGGCCGGCCTAGAAACGCCGTCACCTTTTCAATCGTGCGCTGATGAATGCTGACATCGCTTTCGCCCCGCGCATGAAGCGCCGCAATCGTGTCAATCTGCTGGCTAATATGCTCTGGGAGTGCGTCGTCGGAAATTTCGTTCATAAGAAAGGCCATTCATAAAAGTTGTGTCACTTCGGCCCCAGCGTGAAGCGGTCAATCACGCTGCCGTTAGGCCGGAGGACGGTCATGGTGACGCGCGGCCCGTCCACATCGCACCTAATCGCATGGTAAATCAAGGCGTCATACTGCGCCTCACTGAGCGGATGGCCGGCGCTGTCCGTGTCACGGACATACACATCGCCGAGCAGCGCGATTTGCCGGTTCTCAGGCCGGTACGGCGGTGCGCCCCCGCCGCCGGTCACGATATAGGTCACGCCGTCCCGCAGCGTGTGATAATACAAATGGTCATGGCCGCAAAAGACCGCTCTTGGCTTGTATTTGACGAACAGCGGATGCAGGTACTCCTGCGCTTCGGGGGTCGGCCCGTGCGGCCCCACCGAAAACGGCGCTTCATGGAACATGACGAACGTGTTAACGGCGGTGTTCCGAGACCGCGCCAGCTCCCCTTGCAGCCACGCATATTGCCGGCTGCCGGGATTGTAGTCTTCCATGCTGTCCACAATAATAAACCGGTTGCGGTGACGGGTGAACGCATAATACAGCTTGTTGACCTTGTCGCCGGAATCAAACGGCTCCGTCATCGTATGCGGATAATACGGCCCGAGGTCATGGTTGCCCCGCGCCGGATAATACGCAATGCGGGCTACCCGAAGCGGCTGGGTGATCTGCGCGAACTGCTCCCACTGCGCTGCGTTGCGGCCATCCGAGACCAGGTCGCCGCTTTGCAGCACAAACTCCGGGTGCAGGCCAATAATTTCCTTGATGATGACCGCGTGTTCCGTCGGGTTGGAGCGCGTGTCGCCGTAAGCGACAAATGTAAACTTCGCGCTTGTAAACTTCGCGCTGCCCGCCGCCGGCATCAGCCGCGCGTGCTTCGCTTTCGGCGCGGCGTACCCCGTGCCGGCGAGAAGCGCCAAAATAACAGGCAAAAAGATTGCGGGCAAAAAGCGTGTTGGTTGAAGCATAATGGTCTTTCGTATTGTCTGGCAGTTAGGGTTAAATCTTCAGCCGCTTCAGCAGCAGCGGCATGGCAATTCCTTGAACCACTACAGAGAACGCGACCACGCCGAATGATGCCAAAATGATCTGTGTGCGGTACGCGATTGTCCCCGGCAGGCTGAGAGCCAGCGCCAAGGCCAGCGCCCCGCGCATTCCGCCCCAAAACAGCAAATGCTGATGCGACGGACGGATCGCTAGGCGGCTGCGGGCGAACAGCAGAGACAGCGGGTAGACCGACGCCGCCCGGCCAAGCAGCGTCAGCCCGACGGCAAGGGCCATCGCCGTGAGGCCGAGGCGCGAAAACTTGTGGGTGGCGGCGTCGAGGCCAATTAAAAGAAAAATCAACGAATTGGCGACAAACGCGGCGAAGTCCCAAAACGCAATGACCACCTCGCGCCCCCGCTGGGTCAGCACCGAGTCTTCTTCGCCGCCCAAAACGCCGACATTCCCCAGCAGCAGCCCGGCGGACACCGTCGCCAGCACGCCGGACACCTGGAAGTGGTCGGCCAGCAGGAACGACCCGTAAGCCGTCACCGCCGTCAGCGCGGTTTCCACCAAATAATCCTCCGTGCGCCCGGCCAGCGCAGTCGCAATGCCGCCGCAGGCCAGGCCGACGGCGATCCCGCCCAGCGAAATCCGCAAAAGCTGACCGGCGGCGGCAAGAGGCGTCAACGGCTCCCCGGACGCAAGCGCCAGGGCCAGCGCGAAAAAAACGGCGGCAACGCCGTCATTGAACAAGCTTTCCGACTCCACCAAGAGCCGCAGCCGCCCGTGGACCTTGTTTTCCTTGAAAGTTGCGATCACTGAAACCGGGTCAGTAGCCGCAATCAAGACGCCGAACAGCAGCGCAGCAGACAGCGGCCAGTGCGCGAAAGTCACCATGCCTGCCGTGACCAGCAAGGCGGAGACGGCGACGCCTGCCGTAGACAGCACGGCAATCGGCAGGCCGTCCCGGCGCAGCTCCCGCCAGCGCAAGGACAGCGCGGCCTCAAACAGCAGCGGCGGAAGAAACGCGGTCGTGATGAGGTGCGGCGTCAGCAGCGCTCCCGGCCCATGCCGGACCAGGCGCAGCCCGATCCCGGCCAGCACCAGTCCAACCGTGTACGGCAGCCGCAGCCGCCGGGCCAGAAGCGCTACCACCACTGCAATGAGCAGCAGGACGACAAGGCGGTCAATAGTCAATTCGCTTGGCTTATCCTCGCCGCCATTATACTCTAAATCGCTAGTGGAACCCCTCTATTTTTCCTGCCAGGCTTTTATGGTTGCAGGACACAAAGCGCAGGGGTATAATTGCCTCAGCCTACTTCAAGGAAATCAAATCACAATGAGCGTCAACACTCGCCCCGCCGTAGACACCAGCACCCAGAACGCCAACTGGGGTACCCTGGTCATTGTTCTCGTTCTCGCCATCGCCGCCGTCGTCATCGGTGTCACCCTGTACGGTCACAACAGCGCCAATCAGCGCCCGGTCGCCGTCGTCAATCAGCAGACCCAGCCCGCCGCGCCCTAATGCTTGTTCCGCTGCCCTTGACAGGAGAGCGTGATGAACTTCAAACTTTGGCCGTTCCATGCCCCAGCCGCGCAGACGACGCAGGCTGAAGCGTCAGCCCCTTCGGGGGCTTCTTCCGCGCCGCTTTGCGCGGTCTTCAGCTCCTATTCCCCTGTGGAAGCGCACATTGTCAGCGGAATGCTGCAAGACAACGGCATTGAGTGCGTTCTCAGCAACGAACTATTCGCCGCCGCCGACGGCCCGGTTGCCAATGCCACCGGCGGCGTTCAAGTCTTTGTCCGCGCCTCCAGCGCCGATCAAGCGCGGGCATTGATCCGTGACGCGGGAGCGCTGGAAGATGCGGATGAATTTTTAGAAGCGGGCGACTAAAGTCGCGGCAACAAAAGCACGAAACCTGCCTTCAACACTGGCTACCCGGAGGGCGCAGGTTAAGAACCGAAACTCTGTATGAGTCCGCAAAGGTGGACTTCGAGAACT
>CAXTRL010000406.1:0-3328 GCA_964246575.1 uncultured Armatimonadales bacterium | reverse complement strand
GTCTTGTCTGATGGAACATTGCGTCCAGCAGGAGCAACGGCAACGCACGACCTATGCTTCGCGCCCTGCGTAGACGCCACCGGACGCTTTGTCTACGCAATGGCCCGGAACCTCGACCTGCACGAACTTGCCATCAGCCAATTCCGCATCACAAGCAACGGTACGCTTGTGCCTCTTCAGCCGGAGGAAGTTCCGGCGGTAGCTTCCACGACATTGGTCACTGCTCAATAAAGGGCAGTAGTCTAGTCTGCGCCGCCGGTGGGGTTATGGGTATAACGCTCTTTGACAGCACTTAACAGCGCTGCCGGTATCAATGACTGCGGCCAAATTGTCGGTTTCGGCACAATCAACGGCCACAATCATGCGTTCTTGATGACGCCAAATCTTCCTCTGGTTAAAACCCCTGCAAGAAGTTGATGCCGAAGATGCGGCGGCGGACGGTCTGGCCGTAGTCTGCGCCGCCCGCGCTGTAGCCGGGAGGCAAGACGCCGTAGAGGTAGGGATTTTGGCGGTAGTCGGAGAAGCGCAGGCCGACGGACTGGCTCGCGCCGAGGCGGTAGGCGACGGCAAGGTCGACGGCGCTTGCCGTGACGGCGGGGAATTCCGCCGACGCGCGGCGGCGATCATAGCCGTCCGCCGACACTTCCACGCGCGGCGTCAGGCGCTGGTTCAGGCGGGCATAGACCTGGTTGCCGTTGGTGCCGCTCGGGTAGCCAAGAGGCAGGCCGGCGTTGTACCAGGCGAGGCTTGTCGGCAGCGGCGGCAGCTTGGTATACGTCTGCTGGTCGGTGTGGGCGTACTCGACGGCGAAGCTGGTGCCGGTGCGGGCCAGCGTGTCGGCGTAGCCCAGCAGGTAGCCGATCTTGCGCGGCGTGACGTTCCCTTTGCCCAGCCCTTTCGGAGCCTGCAAATCGTCTACCAAGAACTGGCCGAAGACGCGCTCGTTGGTGTCCGGGCCGCGCGGGTTGACGGTCAGGCCGATGTTGAAGTTGTAGTTGAAGAAGAACGGCTCGTTGGTGCTGGGATAGTATGCTTTCTGGTAGGCATAGTACGGCAGCACCAGCACGTCCGGGGAACGGAACTGAGTAGATGTGTACGCTTCCTCCACAGACAGCAGGGTCCGGTCGCCGAAGGGATGCTCCACCCGCCGCCCACCTTCGTAGATGGTCTGCCCGCTGTTTTTGTACTCGGACTCAAACTGGGTGAAACGATACGTGCCGAGCGTGTGGCCCAGCGAAAACGGCAGCTCGATTTCCAGCGTCGGACGCGACGGGCTGTTGTCGCTGACCAGCATGTCCCCTAAGTAGCCGGAACCCCAGCGCTGGCGCAGCTCGCCGGCCGTCAGCCGCAAGCCCCGGTTATTCGCCGCCGTGACATACGCTTCGTCCACGCCGTCCAGAATGTTCGGGTTGTCCCCGGAGTTGATGCCGTCGCCGCGCAGGCTGACTGACTGGTGATTGCGCGTCTGCTGGTAAATGTTGGTGACGCTTGCCGTGTACGCGCCGTCGCGCCCGATGACCCCGAGAAGCCTAGCCCGGCCCAGCAGGCCCGATTCATGCGTGTTCCCGGCCTCGGCTTCCCCAAAGCCGGTCAAGACTGGCGGGGTGGACACCGGGGCCGGTAAATCCGGCGCGTCCTGAAGCTCTGAGGCGAGAATGTTCCGGGCATACGCCAGCGCGGACGCCGCACGCGGATCGGCGGGCTGGTTTGTCACGGTGCGGATCAGGCTCGCCAACTCCCGCCGCGTGTACAGCCGGGCCGTCACCCCTTGCAGCGAAGTGGCGTCCGGCGATCCCGGCGGCAGCAGGCGGTCGGCGGACAGCAGCGCAACGGCGTCATACAGCCCGGAGCCTTGCGGAACTAGGTCGTCCGGGGCAGCCGCACAGCTAGGCGCACACCAGGGCGCAACAAGCAGTACCAGTGCGGCTAAGATGAAACGTGCGGCTTGAATGCTTTTCATAAGCTGGCCGTATCCTGGTTATAGAGCGGCGGCAGCGGGTCGGCGCTGGGCAGCAGGCCCGCAAAGATGGCTTGGTACTGACTGGCAACGCTGGTGCGCGTGTAGTGCGCTTCCACATACTGCCGCCCGCACCGGCCCATCTCTTCCGCCTGCGCTTTGTTTTGGTAGATTTGCAGAATCGCATCCGCCAGCGCCTGCGGGTCTTCCGGCTCTAAGCAGACGCCGCATTTGGCGGCATGAATAACTTCAGCGGTCTCGCTGTGCGCGTCCACCGAGGCAATGACCGGGCGGGCGACTCCCATAATCGTAAACAACTTGCTCGGCACCGAGTCGGAGCTGAACCCGCGCCGCAGGGGGATGAGGCCGACATCGGCGGACGAGTACAGCTTCGGGACTTGGTCGTAGGACTGGTACGGCAGAAACTGGACATTGTGCAAAGACAGCTTTTCGGCCTGCGCCATCAGCGCCGGCTTAGACGCGCCGTTGCCGACAATCGCAAACAGCAGATTCGGCGTACCTTGCAGCAGCCCGGCGGATTCCAGCACGGTGTCCAAACCCTGCGACATACCGACGTTGCCCGCAAACAGCACGACAAACTTGTCGTCCCACCCCTGCTCCCGGCTGAAGTCGTTGAAGCGCGGGTGGGGCGACACAAACGCGGCGTCAATGAAGTTCGGGATCACGCTGATTTTATCGGCGGGAACGCCTTTGGCGGTCAAGTTGCCGCGAAACCCTTCGGAGATGACTGTGATGGCTTGGGAGTGCGCGTAGACGAAGCGCTCCAGCTTTTTGTAGCCGGCAATGACGCCTTTGTTTTTCATCACGCCCATGCGGATCGCGACGTCGGGATAGATGTCCTGGATGTTGGTGATGAACGGAATGCCGCGCAGCCGGCCCAGCAGATATGCCGAAATTCCGTTGGTCAGCGGGGGCGACGGCGACGGGGTGACGATCACGTCCGGACGCGGCATCAGAAGTCCGGCCAGCGCGGACAGCAGGGTAAACGAAAGATAAGAAAAAAAGCGCGGCAGCAGGCGGTCCTTGTGGACCGGCACATAAGACCAGACCCGGTGGATAAAGATGTTTCCCTGCCGCTCGCGCGAAGACCATTTCCCCTTGTATTCCGGCCAAATGGAGTTTGTGGAGTAATGGGGCATACTGGTAATGACCCGGACATCATGCCCATGCAGGGCCAGCTCTTCGGCCAGTTCCGCCATCAAAATGCCGGTCGCAGCGTTGTCCGGCTTGTAATACATCGTCAAAAAAAGTATCCGCATGCCTTCTCCTGCTCAGCGCGGCGGCTCCGAACTAGGCGCTCCTTCCCGCAGTGGAAGTGCGCCACCGATCCGCGTTGGCGTCATAAATCTC
>CAXTRL010000405.1:0-3343 GCA_964246575.1 uncultured Armatimonadales bacterium | reverse complement strand
CCCAGCCTTCTCAATCATACCGGCATTGTAACCCGGCACGGCGCACAATGTCAACGCAGGGGTACAATAAACCGTAGGAGGCTAACCCCATGTCCATCTTTTTGCTTGAAGACGATAGTAGCCAGCTTGCTCAGCTTATCCAGCAAGCCGGCAGCGGCGAGGAAGTTATCTTTGTCCGTGACAGCATCCCGATAGCCAAGCTGGTGCTGCTGCCGGAAATGAACTCACAGCCACGGCGGCCAGGTTACGGCTGCGGCAAAGACGACATTCTTTACATGGCCGACGATTTTGACGCACCGCTGGAAGACTTCAAGGATTATATGTGATGCAGCTTCTTTTGGACACGCACACATTTCTTTGGTTTACCAGTGCCAGCCCTCAGTTAAGCGTCACGGCACTGGAAAGCATCGAAGACCCTGCGAACGAAATCTTTCTGAGCGTTGCCTCCCCCTGGGAAACCGGCATCAAAGTCAGCGTCGGAAAGCTGACGCTTGGCAGATCAGTCGACTCGTTCTTTGAGCAGCGTATGGGATTTAGCGGCATCTCACTTCTTCCGATCACGCTCGCGCATATCGCCCGCGTATCTATCCTGCCGCTCCATCACCGTGATCCGTTTGACCGAATGCTCGTCGCGCAAAGCCTGACCGAGAACATCCCGCTCGTTTCCGCAGACGCGGCACTCGACGCTTACGGCGTTGTTCGCCTTTGGTAGATTGAAAGCACTATGAATTATGAGTACCTATCCTGACACAAGCCGCAAAGTGACCCTGGCCTCGCTCGCCCGCAAGAAACGCATGGGCGAGAAAATCTCCATGCTGACTGCCTACGACTACCCGCTGGCCCTGCTGGTGGACGGCTCCGGCGTGGACATGACCCTGGTCGGCGACTCACTCGGCATGGAAGAACTCGGCTTTGAGACGACCCTGCCGGTGACAATGGACATTATGCTCCACCACGTCAAAGCCGTCCGGCGCGGCACCAAAAGAGCGCTTCTGGTCGCCGACCTGCCGTTTTTGTCGTACCAAGTCAGCGCCGAAGACGCCGTCCGCAGCGCCGGGCGGCTGCTTCAGGAAGGCGAAGCCGAGGCCGTTAAGCTGGAAGGCGGCGTCGCCATTGCTTCCACTATTCGGCGCGTCGTAGACGCCGGCATCCCCGTCATGGGTCATATCGGCTTTACGCCCCAAAGCGTCCATTTACTCGGCGTTCGCAAGCAGGGCAAAGACGAAGCCGGAGCCGCCCAGGTCATGGCCGACGCCCAAGCCGTCCAGGACGCCGGAGCCTTCGCCGTCGTGCTGGAACTCATCCCCGATGCCCTCGCCGCCGAAGTGACTGCCGCCCTATCCATCCCCACCATCGGCATTGGAGCCGGGGGGAGCTGCGACGGCCAAGTCCTCGTCACCTCCGACCTCCTCAGCCTGCGCCCTGAGCGTCCCGCCCTCCGCCACGTCCGCCAATACGCACACATTGGGGACACTATCAAGCAAGCATTGGCGTCTTACCGAGAAGAAGTCGAGACCTCCCAATTCCCCTAAATGCTATTTTGTTATTGTGTAACATTGAAGGCATACACTGGGACACATTTGGCAACGTAAAAGGCCGCAGAAAACACCCTGCGGCCTCAATTCCCAGTGCCGCGAAGCGGTACTTCGTGGCGTCTGCGCCATATAGCCGTGCCATTCATGGCATGGCTCCGGCTTCAACCACGAGGGCCAGCGTTGAGCGGAAAGGTTGACATATCGCCCATTATGTCCAGCACGATTTTATTATTACTGACCGAGTAAACCCACGGTGGTTCAACGGGCCATGACCAGAGCTTACGCCCGTTGATGTCCCAGGCGGCGATCTCCAATTCAGCCGCCATCACAATTGTGTCGCCATATCGTTCCCATCCCCAAAAGCCAAACGCTGCGTCGTCTTCCCACAGGAAGCTTGGTGGGTTGAGTGCGTAGGCAAGAAGCCGTGTGCCTGCTCCTACCATCAGCAAGTCAGTCTCGGCCACGATAATCACGCTTGGGGAGAATCCAGCACTGGCGGGAGAGTAGGTTTGCGCTACTATTAAAAACGGCCAGCCTTCATTGTGCCCACTCCGAGAGATACCGACAAAGCAAGGGCTTTCACTATCCTCTGTTTCCTTCGGTTCTAGCAGATCGTATTCACTGACAAGTTCTGCATGGCTACAGTAGCTTCCATAAATAGAGGGCAGAGTGCCGACACTGCAAGAAACCTCGTAGAAGCCGTAGTTGACGCTGAACATCACATATCTCCCTCTTCACACAAACGCGACCATGACTTCGCTGGCTAAAAACACGCCTTGCGGGGTCAGGCGCAGGCAGGTGTCAGTGGCTTCTACAAGGCCGCGTCGGGTGAATGTCTCGATTTCAGCGGCGAACTTGTCCCGCAAATCTACGCCGAAGCGTTCCCGGAAGCGCTCGTAGCCGACCCCTTCGCGGGTGAGGCGCAGGCCGAGCATCAAAGTTTCCGCCATTGTCTCGTCGGCAGTCAGCGTCTCAGCGGACAGCGTCAGGTCGTCGCCGTTCTCGGTTGCCTCAGCATATTTCGCAGGTGCTTTGATGGTCATGCGCCGCGTGCCGTCTAAATACGACGCCGCGCCGCAGCCGAAGCCATAGTAAGGCTCGTTGCGCCAGTAGTGCAAGTTTTGGCGGCTTTCACGGCCCGGCCTGGCGAAATTGGCGATCTCGTACTGGGCATAGCCTGCCGACTGAGCCACTTCGACTGCCATCTCGTACATATCGGCGGCAAGATCGTCGCTCGGAAGGGGCAGGCGGCCCTTCTGCTGAAGGGTGTAAAACCCGGTGCCTTCCTCCACAATCAGCGAATACAGCGAAAGATGATCGGTCTCAAGCTCCAGCGCCTGCCTCAGCGTGTCTTGCCATTGGGTCAGCGTTTGACGCGGCAGGGCGAACATGAGGTCCAGCGAGACGTTCTCAAACCCGGCGGCGCGGGCGGCCTTGACGGCGGCTTTGGCTTCGTCCGCCGAGTGAATGCGGTCCAGCGTCTTCAGCAGCCCGGCGTCAAACGACTGCACCCCGAACGAAATCCGGTTGAAGCCGGTTTCCCGCAGCACGGACAAATGCCGGACATCCATCGTGCCGGGATTGGCTTCGGTTGTAATCTCGGCGTCAGGCGTGACCGGCAGTGTTTGGAGAATCGCCCGCAGCAGCGCGGCTTCATCGGCGGCGGGAATGGCCGTCGGCGTACCGCCGCCGAAGAAAACGGCGTCTACGGGAGGCCCTCCGGCCCCCAATTTTGGGGGAGCAAGACGGATTTCGCGGTCAAGCGCCTCCACATAGCGGGCAATATGCGCGTCCGTGTAGCCGGAATA